>CAZPTV010000023.1:0-11154 GCA_964589335.1 uncultured Bacteriovoracaceae bacterium | reverse complement strand
AAATGAATCAATCGAACGCATTGATCAAATGAAAAAAAATATTTTAGGTCTCGGAAACAATACAAAAGAAAATTATTCACAAGGCGGAATTCGTCACCCCATGCCTGAACAAGGAGGTAGGTTTCTTACCACAGAAGCCTAATGATGAATGTCTAGCTCGGTAAACATGTTTAACACTGGTAAAAGCGCTCTTTTTGCAAGCAGGTCTGCGCTTACAACGACAGGTCATAACGTTGCAAACGTAAATACCGAGGGGTATTCTCGTCAACGCGTAAATCAAGAGACCGCTCCAGGGCAAAAGCTTGGAGGCTCTGTTTATGGTACGGGCGTTCGTGTGGCTGGTGTTGAAAGAGTCAACGACGATTACCTTACCAAGCAAGTCGCAAATGAATCTAAATTTTTAGGCCAGTATCAAGAAAAAGACGTAGCCATGAGCCAGGCCGATGCAATTTTTAATGAACTGAATAACGAGGGATTAAATCGATTAATGTCTCGCTTTTTTAACGAGTTTAGAAAATTAGGAAATGAACCCGAGAGCGAGGCATTGAGAACGACAGTTAAAGAATCTGCGGATCAACTAGTCGGAGATTTTAAAAGAATTTCACGTTCTATACGCGATATTCAAAAGAATATCGATGTACGTCTTGAGGCGAATGTAAAGCAAATCAATGAAATTACAGATAAGCTTGTAAATATCAACGAACAAATTAACCGAATGGAGCTTGGCGGTGGAAACGCAAACGACCTTAAGGATACAAGAGATTTAAACGTTAGAAAACTTTCTGAGATTGCAGACATTCAAGTAGGTTCCAATGAAAAAGGAGAATTTACAATTGCAATACAGGGAATCGGTCCGCTTGTTTCTGGTTCTCTAAAAAATAAAATATATCTAGAAACGACAAAACATAATCCCGAAAACAATCGTCCAGAAAACAGCGTTGTAGTAAGGATGGAACACAATCCTTCCCATGATATAAGCGACAAACTAAACAATGGAAGAATTGGTGGTTTAATTGAATCTCGTGATAAAATTCTTGGTGTTGCACAAAGAAAAATTGATGAACTTGCTTTTCATTTTTCAAACAACATAAACAATATACACAGACAAGGTTTTGCAATTAATGGGTCCACCGGCGTAGATTTTTTCGAATCCCTAGGCGATGTTTATGGTTCTGCAGAACGACTTTCATTGAGCTCTGCCGTTCAGATGGACGCTAATAATATTGCAACAGCCCTCGAAGCGAATTCACCCGGGGATAATAGGCTCATTCAAAAAATTGCACAACTACAGCATCAAAGAGTGATGGGAAACGGTACATCAACATTTGACTCTCACTACAATTCAACCGTTGCTGATTTAGCTACGATTCAAGGTAAAAATAAACAGGTTTTAGAACATCAAATGCACACCGTTGATCAATTAGATCGAATGAGACAAAGTATTTCAGGTGTAAGCATGGATGAAGAAACTGCGAATTTAGTTCAATACCAACAAGCATTCAATGCATCTGCAAAAGTAATACAGGTTGCTGATGAAATGCTCGATACTGTGATGAGTATAAAGAGGTAATAAAAAGTGAGAGTCAGCGATAACACCTCAAGACAGGCTGTGAACGAATCGATCCGAAGAACAAAGGGTCGAATGGAACAGCTTCAAATGCAGAACGCGACTCAGAAAAAACTTTTATCTGCTTCTGATGACCCCGCCGCCCATTCTAAAATCATGGACATCCGCACGCAGTCAACTGTGAATGCACAGTTTGAAAGCAATGCCATGATTGCAAAGAATCGATTAGTATTAACAGACAATGCACTATCTGAGTTATATGATATTTTCGTTAGGGCAAAAGAGATTGCAATCAATCAGTCCAGTGATGCGTCTGCAAATGCAGACTCAAGACTTGGTGTTGCTCAAGAGGTTTCGGCTTTATATAAACAAATGGTCGGTGTCGCAAATCGAAGAATGGGTGAAACCTATCTTTTTAGTGGATTCAAAACACTATCTGAACCCTTTACTCCAGACGGAAAATATAAAGGTGACGATGGAAAAATCCCAATTGAAATTCAAAAAGATGTCTTTATATCTACAAACTTAGCAGGAACAGATGTTTTTGAAGTTAAACGAAAGAACCCAAACCCAGAGTTAAAGGGACAAACGGATTCAATTGAATCCAATCATATTGAAACCCGAGGTCCTGCAAGTGTTGCAAATAGACATATTGATGGGCTGCCCTCCGCGTTAAATAATCTAAATAATATGAATATGTTTCATGAATTAGATTCGCTCCGCGTTGGACTTTTAACAAATGACACACAAACAATAAGAGATGGTTTAGATACGCTAGATCAAATCATTGGACATATTACCGTTTTAAGAACCAAAGTAAGTAGCCGAGTTGCCGGAATTGATAACGCAATTGCCCAAACATCAAAGACAGATCAAGCAAATACAGAGTTAATGAGTCAGCTAGAAGATGCAGATTATGCCGAGCTATGGTCTAACTTAGCCAAAGAAGAGACAGTCTTAAGGTCCTCACTTCAATCAGCACAAAAACTTATCCAACCGACATTGTTGGATTTTCTAAAATAATCCGACAAAAAGTGTTGCGTAGGCAACGTTGTAACGGTAAATAACCCCCATAGTGATGGAACGCGAAAAAGCATTTTGGATATGGAGTTGAAAAATGTTAGTATTAACAAGGAAGCTTGGCGAAAGTATCGCCATTGATGACCACATCAAAATCACGGTGGTACAAATTAAAGGGAAGCAAGTTCGTTTAGGAATTAAGGCACCCAAAGAAACAAAGATTCACCGTGAAGAGGTGTACGATGCAATTCGAAATACGAACGAAGAATCGATTTCGGATACTCAAGCATCTCTTAAAGATATCTCGAAAGAGGTAAAGGGGTAACGGTAAATGAAGATCAAAACAGCTCGCTTCGGTGAGATGGAAATCAAGGATGATGACATGATCACGTTCCCAGATGGAATTCTGGGATTTCCTAATAATAAAAAATATTGCTTAATTGATTCCGGCGACGACACATTAATCCTCTGGCTCCAATCAATAGAAGATTCAAATATCGCATTTCCAGTTTTAGAACCTAGAGTTTTCAAAAACGATTACATCGTTAAACTCTCTCAGCAAGAACTTACGCAATTAAAATTAGAAAACATTAATCAAAGCGTAGTATTTAATATTTTAACGATTCCAAAAGATGTTTCACAAATGACTGCAAACATGAAGGCACCAATTGTTGTTAATCTTAATGAACAAGTTGGCAAACAAGTCATTCTTCAAGAAAATGAATATGCTCTTAAACACACAATGTTTAGAGAACTTAAAGTTCATCTTTCGACAATATCTGCAACGAAAGCGCAGCAACAGGCTGCTACCGATGCAAGAGAACATGCAAGCGCAGCGGTAAGTTTAAAAAATATGCTTCCGAGCGCACAAATTAAATTACTTTAATTTGTAAGTCAGGATCTATTCATGCAAACGTCAATAGAAATAAATGAAGGCATGCTTTCAAATGAAAGCGAGTTTGATGATCCATTTTTTAATCAATTCAAACTAACGCCAATGAAAAGCCCCCTTGAATTAACTGATAAAATTAAAAAACAATACGTTTTTCCAACCTTCTATACAAATGTTTCATGCTCGATGGGGATCTTTTTTTGTAACTATAAAAGCGCAAAAAAAATATTACCAGACAGTTCAATGTATCCTGTCGATATGCTGATGGGACGTACCCTTGTGATTTTTTCGTGTTATCAATATAGAAGCGTATATAATATTAAGCCCTATAATGAAATCGCGATGACCATTCCAATTCAAGTAGGAAAAGGGATTCGAGTACCAATCCTTCCCGTGATAGTGCCTGTTTTCAAGAATTTTGGATACTATGTTTTTGGTATGCCCGTAACCTCTAAGGAAAATCAAATCAGAGGAAATAAAATCTGGGGACTTCCCAAGGTCACGCATCAAATAGACATATATGATGAAGACGGAAAAGAAGTTACCGAAGCCAGAGCAGAGGATGGCGAAATTTATTTTAAATTAAAAATTCCAAAACATGGAAAAACTGAAAACGTGAGCTCCAAGGCGAATCTGTATTCAAAACTAAACGGAACCCTTCTTAAAAGCACGACTCAGTTTGAAGGTAGATTTGAAACCAAGAAATTCATAAAACGTCTTTTTGAAAGCCCCGCTAAGATTAGTGACGATTCAATATTAAAAATTGGTAAAACCTCTGCGGCAGAAACGCTAAATGCATTAGAAATAGATCCGAGACCGTTTCAATTTCGTTATACAAATAAAATGAGAAGTGTTTTTGATTTACCAAATACGTTTTAAATTCGTGTTTCTTTAGCCGTTCGAGACATACTAAGATATTCTTTCAGCTCAGAATTATCAGGATCGATGTTTTTAGCTTGTTCCCAAGTAATTTGAGCATCGATAATATTGCCGAGAGAAAAATACATTAAACCAAGTTGTAAATAAGGTTCTATATTTTTAGGGTCTTCAGAGCAAAGCTGTTGTAATTCTTGAAGTGCGCGAGTTGTGAACCCTTTTTTCGCGTAAACTTTTGCTAGCTTGATTCGAATTGATGGATTTTGTGAATCCAAACGAGAGGCTTTTAAATAATCATCAAGTGCTTCATCGTAACGGTGAAATTTAAAATACATGTCCCCTGTTTCGATATGTTTTAATGAAAACTGCTTATCAAGGTCAAGATCCTGTCCCACTCTTTTAAGCTGAAGGGCTTGGTTGGCTGCTTTATAAATTTGTCTAGCCTCATCATATTTTCCGATGTCATTATAAATAACGGAGAGGCTGATTGAACTGTCTGTGTGTTTTGGATTTATGGCTAAAACTTTTTTAAATGCATCAATACTTTTAACAATTTGATTTGAAAAATAATAGGCAGACCCCATCAAGTGATAAAGGGTAACTTTTTCTTCGTCTGCTAAATTCTCATTTGTAAGAAGGATGTTTATTTTAAGTAAAAGTTCTTCGTATTTTTTATCCGCAAATAGTTGATTTAATTCTGCAGTGTTCATATAAAGAGCACCTATTTGAAGTCATTCATTTTTTTGGATAATTTTTTAATATCCGATGTATATTTTCCATTTGGAAATTGTGAAAGATAAGTTTTAAAAACATGCTTTGCCTCTCCCAAAAGAGCAGACTTCTGATCAGAAAACTCTTGAATTGTACTCATTGCAATTAGGCTTTGACCCCAACGAAGATAAGAAAACTCTTCATCAGTAGATCCAGAATATTTTGTAGCAATTTTTTCGTAACGTTTTGCTGCTGAATCAAACATTTCTCGTTTAAAGTAGAAATCTCCAATATATTTTTCTTTTTGAGATAAAAGTTCAATGCTTTCTGATTGATGTACTTTTGCTTCTTGAGCGAACGAAGATTTTGGATAAAGTTGAAGTAACTCTGAATACGCATTGATTGCTTTTGTAGCAGGGGTTAAATCTCTATCAATGCTTCCTGGAAGCTGATTAAAATATGATTCAGCTATTCTAAAGATGACGTAGTCAGCCTTTTCATATTTCGGATGAAGATCGCGAAATGTTTCATAGGAAGCAGCTGATTCAATATAAGATTCTTCTAAAAAATTAACATCTGCAATTCGAAGATGGGCTACAGTAGCTAAATTTGAATAAGGAAATTTATTTTTAACATTTTTTAATTTTTCTAATGCCATTTGATATCGCTTATCTTTTATGTCTTCTTCTGCGTCATCTAATATTGCTTGTGGATTGTTTTGATCCACATCTTTGCCAGAACAGGCATAAAAAAACTGAGATAAGCTAATCGTCATTGATAAGAAAATAAAGAAATTGAATGTTTTCATAATCTTAATAAGTCTTTTTCCATAACCCAGCCCACGTTGCCTAGAGAAAAGCGAATTTTTATCCACCCTTCGCGAGTTTGGTTTGATAGTTCAAAGACTGTTCCAGAAGGGGCATGAAAAAGCTCCGTAAAGCTATCTGAAGGACCGCTACGCGCAGAAGTTTGGTCGGCAACTACAACAGCCCTCTTTAAGCTTTGTGCATTAAAAACAGAGTATAAAAATACTGTAGAAATCAACCAAACAACAAGAAGCGTTATTGATAGAGGGGAAGAAATATAAGATTTAAACTTAACCCCCCTTTTTTTAGAATAATAAGATGAAAAAACAATAATCAGAGAAATAACTAATAATAAGATACTTGAAAAAAGGTGGTTTTGTTTTTTCAGAATTGGATAAATTTTATTTGTTAAAAACGAATTAGACTTCATTACAGAACTGGTTTTTTCTAGATCATCTCGAGATATGTTTAAATTGTATTCGATGTCCTCATTATTTGGATTCAATTCATGTGCTTTTAGAAAATATGCAAAGGAAAGACCGATTTTACCAAGGCGGTAAGCAGATAAGCCCGCATTATAAAAATCACTACTAGAATTTAATCCAGATTTTTGTAGCTCTGAGAGAGATTCGCTATAATTCTTTTGATCATAAAATTGACGCGCCTGATTGCTGTCGGCATGACAAAGATTTGAAAAAATTAAAAGATATAGAAAGTATTTCAATATAGGCACCTCTATAATTAAAGACACCTTTCGTTTTCTTGCAACAAAAAACCCCACATGCTAGGTTCATGAAATCATGACACTAATTCACGATGCCGTGCTTCGCTCCGCGTCCTATAAAAAAGCAAAGCAGGATTTAATAGATTCACTACGAAATAGTCTTACAAAAATCAGCGAACCCGTATCGCCAGACCCTGAACTGGTAAAGAACTATGAAGAGCTTATAAAAGATATGGAATCGACTCGTGGTCGAGAGCTATTTTATAAAATGATACCATCTGGAGCAGGATACGGTCCATTTGTAGAGCTTTGCGATGGATCAGTTAAATATGATTTAATAACCGGAATTGGGGTTCATTTTTTTGGACATGGTAATCTTGAAATTCTAGAGGCGCAGTTTGATGGAATGTTCGGCGAAACCATGCAAGGCAATCTAGGGCCGAATAGAGATCACTTGGCACTTTCTAAGGCGCTTCTTCAGTCAGTGCCTAAGTCAAAATTAAAAAATGTTTGGATTACAACTTGCGGCGCTACCGCAAATGAAATTGCTCTTAAATTACTCCGTCAAAAGAAATCACCTGCATCAAAAATATTTGCATTTAAAGATTGTTTTGCTGGTCGAACAACTGCACTTCAGGAAATTACGGATAACCCAAAATATCGAGAGGGACAACCAACCTACGGCGAAGTTCATCATTTGCCATTTTATAATCCATATTCAAATAATAGCCCCTCAGAACAAGCAAATGCTGTGTTGAAAGAATTGAAAGAAGAAATGAATAAAAAGCCTAATCAATACTGTGGGCTTGAGTTTGAAATTGTACAAGGTGAGGGAGGGTTTCACTTTGCGCCACAAGAATTTATATTGCCAATTGTTCGCGAAGCAAAAAAATTAAACTTAGGAATCTGGGCTGACGAAATTCAAACCTTTGGAAGAACCGGAGAGTTTTTTTGCTTTCAACGAGTTGGAATAGACGAATATATCGATATTGTAACAGTAGCAAAAATTCTACAAGCGGCAGCGGTAATATATACAAATGAATATAATCCAAAAGCTGGATTAATTTCAGGTACATTTTCTGCCTCGTCTACTGCCATTCGTTCAGGATTAAAAATAATGGAAATATTAAAAAATAGAATGGTCGGTCCAAACGGAAGAGTGCTCGAGCTTGAAAAAATGACCGTAGATCTATTCGAAAATATGAAAAAATCCGAAGCAGGAAAACACATTCAAAACTATACCGTAGTCGGAGGGATGGTTGCGTTTACTGTTTATGACGGAAGTTTAGAAAAACTAAAAAAATTATTATTTAAACTTTGGGATAAAGGAGTCATCGCGTTTTATTGTGGACATGGTCCATATCGAGCCAGAATGCTTCCACCTTTTGGAGCTCTTACAAATGAGCAGTGGAAAAATATTTTTAAAATTATTGAAGAAACCATTATTGAGGCGGCAACTTAATGTTCAATTTTGCAGAAGCTATTGAAAAGGCAATTAAAATTAAATCTGTTTCAGATCAAGGAAACGAGGAAATATCTCATTTTTTCGGTGAATTTATGAAACAAATTGGATTTAAAGTGAATTTACAAGAAGTTACACACTCTTTGCCCGAGGTAAGCAAAAGACAATTTAATGTTATTGGGATATTGGGTGACCCGTTGGTTGATTCAAAAACAAAAAAAGGGTTACTCCTCAACACGCACACAGACACTGTGAGCCCTGGGTTGAAAAGTAATTGGACAGAGACGGACGGAGATCCTTTTCACGCAACAATCAAAGGGGAGAAAATATTTGGTCTCGGAACAGCTGATGTTAAGCTCGATTTTTTATGTAAGTTAAAAGCATGTGAGAGATATGCCGAGCGCAAATTAAAAATGCCATTATATCTGGTGGGTACAGCTGCAGAAGAAATTGGAATGCTAGGAGCAAAATTTTTAATTAAATCCAAATCTTTGAATCCAAGGTTTGTGCTCGTTGGTGAGCCAAGTGAGCTAAATATTGTTTCAGCTCATAAAGGGTTTTCAGTTTATCAGATTAGCTTGATTTTTAATCAAAAAGAAAAAGATGCTAAAGGGTATAACACACGCATAGACTTAAGAACTCAAGGTAGATCTGCTCATGGGAGCTATCCACACTTAGGTGTGAATGCAATTTATAAAACAATGAATGCACTCAGAAAAATAAAAAGCGCCAACTTTCAGGCTAAAATTTCTAAAATATACGGTGGTGATTCAATTAATAAAGTTCCCGACTCTGCTGGGGCTGAGTTTTTTCTCCCATCGTCTAGTTTTGAGGACTTTAAAAGATTTTATAGAGAAACAATCGCTAATGACCCCGAACTAACAACAGAATATGGGCAACTACAGGTTCAATATGGCGGGCTTGGCGATGCAGGAATTAAATTCATGCCTGATCAGACGGCTGAAGCAATCGACATGATTATTGAGGCCGTTAAAAAAGTAGCTGGCGAAAATGAAATTCTAGATGAGTCGTTCGATCCACCTTCATCAACATTTAATCTCGGAAAAATTACGAAATTTGATGACCGGTTAGATTTATTTTTTGATATTCGAATTTTGCCTCAAATCGGTTTGGAGGAATTTGATAAAAACCTTAAGGCAGAAATTCAACGATTACATACAAAACTATCTGGAATTATTTTAAAAGTTACAAAAATCAGAAGCAACCCATCCTTGAATATGAGCGATGATTCAGAATTGGTAAAATCTGCGCTAGAAGCACAGCGTGCCGTTGGAATACAGGGTGGCATTCGAAAGAAAGCCACAAGCACAGAAGCCGCGCAATATTTTTCAGCAGGTCATGATGCAATAGTATTTGGTCCGGGAAAAAGCATGGGTAATAGCCACTCTCCAAATGAATATAATTTTATTGATCAGCTAGATCAAGCGGTTCACTTTTACGATCGTATGATTGAAAGGTTTTGTTTATGATCATACTTCGTGAGGCCATGCGCGAAGACATTAAATCATTACAACTGCTATCCAAGATAGCGGCTGAAAATCATCCTGGGTTTTTAAATATGGCCTATGATGCAGATCAATGGCGTGAAAAAATTAAACTTTCGACTGATTCCTTTCACGATAAATTAAAAAATAAATTTGATGGAAAATACTTTTTTGTAGCCGAAGATACAGAGCAAAAAAAAATAATTGGTCTTTCTATGATTGCGGCTCAACATGGCACAAACGAAATCCCTCATTTTTTTTTCGAAGTAGGTAGTGAAAAAAAATACTCAGAGACCATTAATACTGGGTTTTTACATGGAACATTGAAATTAAAATTTGATACCGACGGCCCAACTGAAATTGGCGGATTGTTAGTGAGTCCCGAGTATAGAAATGTAGAAACAAGAGTGGGTAGACAGATTTCTTTTGCTCGTTTTTTATATATGGCAATACACCGCTCAAAATTTAAAAGACGACTGCATGCTGAACTATTACCCCCTGTGACTAAAAAAGGGAAATCAACTTTATGGGAAGCAATTGGAAGACGATTTACAAATCTTGAATATCCAGAAGCAGACGAACTTTCTTCTAAAAATAAAGAATTCATACTTTCTCTTTTTCCAACAGGTAAAATATATATTGCATTTCTATCGGCTGACGCACGAAATGCGATCGGTAAAGTAAGCAAAGATACTGAGCCCGTTTTACATATGCTTAAAAAAATTGGCTTTAAATATAAAAATCAAGTTGACCCTTTCGATGGCGGACCACATCTTCAAGCTAATTTTGACGAAGTCCTGCCGATAAAAAAAACAAAAGAATATAAATATTTAGGGGACATTAAAAAAATTAAAGGAATCGAAGAACAGGGCTTGATTACTCAGAAAAACTCAAGCGTTTTTAAAGCTGTTTCAGTACAAGCGACTTTAAATGAACAGGGAATATCATTTGCGGTTGAAGCCGCTAAACAACTTGGAATAAAAATAGGAGATGTCGTTTATTTCATGCCTTATTATTAATTTCGATTAAAATAAAGCCATGGAACATAAGACACCTAGATCAGAAAATTTAATCGAGCCAAAGGGCAACTACATCAACGGACAGTTTGTAAGTGTACTAGAAAAAGCAGGGACACTCACCTCGTTAAGTCCTGCAGATTTAAAAGATCATTTAGGTGACTATCATTTTGGATACAAATCAGTTGACGATGCAGTTACAGTTGCAAGATCCGCATTTAAAAGTTGGAAAAAGATTTCTATAAACGAACGTGCGCAATATTTAAATAAATACAAAGAAGCACTCAAAAGAAATGAATCAAAAATATCAGAAACCATAGCAAGAGAAGTTGGAAAACCAATTTGGGAAGCCAAACAAGAAGTCGCGGCAATGATCAATAAGGTTGATATTTCTCTTACCGACGGATTAAAGCTAGTTCAAGATTATCAATATCCCAATGTTTTAGAAAACACCTTCGGTAGCTGCCATTTTCGTCCGCATGGTGTTTTTGTAGTGCTAGGACCATTTAACTTTCCCGGTCACCTAGCAAACGGTCACATTGTGCCTGCGCTTATTACTGGAAATACTGTTATTT
>CAZPTV010000022.1:0-11187 GCA_964589335.1 uncultured Bacteriovoracaceae bacterium | reverse complement strand
ATACTGACCCCTATTTCAATCGGTGGTTTTGTATTTTATGGAGCATGGGCCTTTTTGTTAAAAGGAAAACCCTTGATTGATTTTCTTATGGGTAACAAATGAAAGAAAAGCTAAAATTTTTTGAGTCGATATTAAGTGTAATTCGATCAATGAAAACAGTTGCTCCATATTTATTCGTGTCGAAAGAGCCCTTTCGATCTGTAACCGAAGAATATCCCGATCGAGTGAGCGCGAGAATGCCGGAAGATTTGCCGGTACGATACCGAGGGTTTCTATTTAATGATATTGATCAATGCTCTGGCTGCCGATATTGCTACGATGTTTGCCCCGTAGAATGTATTCGAATTGAAACTGAGCCGGGGCCGCAGAGAAATTTAAGCTGGGTATCGGTATTTGATATCGATCAATTGAAATGTATTTTTTGTGGATATTGTGTAGAAATTTGTCCAACGGGAAGTTTGAAGCATACAAAAGAATATCAAGGTTCGGTCTTTAGGTCAGAGGAAATGGTTGCAAGCTTTGGAAGAGGCTGGGCCAGCAAGGAAACTAAAGAACAATGGATATCAAAGCAAATCGATAGCGAAACAAAAGCAGAGGAAATGGCCTTGTATGAAAAGTCTCCGCTAGGAGCCTCGCTGCGAAAAAAAAATAAAGAGGATAAAAAATGAGTACTTCGTATTCAGTATTTGTTACGTTTATTCAATTTTTATCAGCCGCAAGTGCATTATTTTTTGTTTTTTCAAATAACAATAAATACACATTGCGACTTTTTACCGCCTATATTGCTTTGTCATCAATGCAGATGATATTTTTTGGTTATGAATTACTTGGTGTATTCGGTTTACTTTTAAGTGTTGTTATCTATTTTATAATCTCTGCGTTTAGCAAAGCAGCTCAAAATTCATTCGATATAAGTGAACATAAAATAAGAAGTAAATATGAAATAATAATATCAAATTCAAGCAGCATTATTTACGGAATGGGAATCGCAATCGGAAGTATTTATGTGATAAAAAATAAAGGATTTTCATTTAATCAAGTTGATGCGGGCAAACTTAAAGATGTTGGTATTTTTGTGATCGATCAATATTTATTTGCAATTACGATCGCAATAGTAAGCATTTTCGCTGTTATTCTATGTCTTGGTATTTTGCTCAGGAGGAAACAGTGATCGAAAATATATTTATAATTTTAAGCGCACTCCCGCTTGGATTTGGAATCGCAGGACTTTTTAAAAAGAAAAACATTCTTCAGGTATGTTTGTCAGCAATCATTAGCTTTATATGTGTTTTAAATTTTGTTTTATACCAAGGAGCATCAAAAAATGTGAATAAAGATGAAGTCACATTTTTTGGAATGGTCGTGGGTTTAATCATTATTTTTTGGGTAACACTTGTGTCTGCGATTTATTTTAGAAAACACGAAGTCTTTAAAGAAACTGATATTCAAAATGAAAGGTTACGCTTCTAATGAATCCGTTTCTTGTAATTTTGATAACATCATTTGTCTGGATAATCGTTGAAGAGATTTTGTATAAAAAATTCAAAAACATTAATTCAACGGCTTCTGTTACTATTTATCTTATTTTGATTGCCACATCATTAATATATTTGTTGAGTCAAAATCTGAACGATATTGTTTATGGAATCTCATATAGCTGGCTAGATGAAACGGTATTGGGATCAAGGCTCGAAGCAACATTAAGCAGAAAAGATACAGTCGTATTGATTTCTGTTTTTATATTTTCAGGATTATATACATTTTTGAATATAATAACGACGACTGAAGGCAGAAAGCGAAATTCGTGGATAGGTCTTATTATAGCAGGAAGTGCTTTTATTTTGGCCTCAAAAACTTTAATTGGGATAATGTTAGGAAGTGTTTTAATTCTATTTACAGATGTTGCGACGAGTTTAAACAAAGCCGATAGTGATGAGGCACGCCATTATAAAAGTAAGCAGAAAAATTCATTTACATTAATAATATTATTTTTAATATTTGTGACGTCGATTATTTGGTTCACAAAACAGAACACAAGTGAAAGTTTAGATACTCTCGGAAAAAGTTTTCAGCCTATAGCTTTTTCTATTTTTACAATTTCGATTTTTTCTTTTTTAATGTTACCCCCGTTTATGGGGCTATCTGTACAGCTAAATAAAGATTCAAAGAATTCACAGAGCACATTGATATTTTGCAGAGTTCTTTTGCCAGCGCTATGGATCTACAAAACCGGATATCTAATGAACCTAGCTGAGAACGGACTATATGGTTTTTGGTTTTTTGTAGTTTTAAGTCTGGTTTCATCCATTGGAATTTTGATCGGCTCGTTAAGAGTTTGGGCGAGTTCAAGGTTTAATGGTGGCTTTGGAAATATAGTATTAGTATTAAATTCATTTTTATTTTTTAAGTGGATTTCAGGGAGACAGTCTGAGGCAGCTCTCTATGGATTAATGCTAATTCCGATATGTATTGGTTGGGAAGCGGTCGTTAGAAATAAAAAAATAAGGAACTTAAAGTGGTTTCATGCGGTCTTGTTCTTAACGACGATAGGGGCACCTTTGTTTTGTACGGGAACGTTGGTCTTTAATGATCATGCCCAATTATTTTCAAGTTTCGAAAGAGCTACAGAATTGCAGGATAAGATTAAATTTGGAATAACGGTTTTTGTGAGGGTACTAGAGAAGTTTTTTGTTTTTATATTACTCTTAAGAACGGCCCTTGAGCTTTTGGACGATAAACAAAAAAATAATGTTACGAAGAAAGAAATTATTTTTACAGCAATCCTGTCCATTGCCTTTTTGTCAATAAGCTGGGGTCTGCCATTTTTTGCTGGATTTACTGATTTAGAAATTAATTTAACCGATAAACTATATAAAGATTTTTATGTATTAGTTGTAAAGGAAGTAACATCGAACAACCTATTGCCTGGATATAGTTGGATTGGTTCAATCATCTTGTTAGTCGCTATATTTTTTATATTTTTTAACGGAAAAGTTGAAAAAATTAAAAAATCTAGAACTCTTGCTGAAGATTTTTTAAGTAAAATTAAATGTAAAGAAGATGACGAAATATTTGTGTCTGAAAAGATTGTTCGACCAGCGTTGAATTTTTTAATTTCTATGATGACAAATCTAAATGAAAAGATGTTTTTAGGAATTCAGAAATCTGTAAATTATTTATTTCGAATGATACTTTTATCTGTTGGATATATTGAAGAAAAATTCAAGAATAAAACGCTTACGAATGGGTTAAGTGAAGTTATGGGGTCCGTTGGAAATGCGGCACGAGTGCTGCACGACGGTGGAACGCAATTTTTAATTAAAATAGGATTAGCCTTCTTTATAATTATATTAATTAAATTATTTATTTTGGTGCGCGGACAGTAGACGCAAGGAGATGAGATGCAGAGTAATTTGATTAGCTTGATTTTATTAATTCCTGTAGCAGGTGCCATATTACTGACCCCGTTTCTAGGAACATCGAAAAAAAATATTCAGAAAATATGTGTTATTTTTTCTGCATCAACGATGAGTCTGGTGTTTTATTTATTTTCGAAATTTGATGCTTCTCTATCCGGAATACAGCTTGCTGAAAAACTAATTTGGATGGAAACATTTCAAATACATTACTCACTCGGAGTAGATGGGTTTTCCCTTTTAACGGCTGCATGGGTATCGTTTTTGGTATTTTTAGTGAGCATTTTTGACTGGAAGGGTTCAGATTTTGGTAAAGGATTTTATGTGCTCCTTCTTTTATTTGAAGCAACTGTTTTAGGAATTCTATTTTCTCAAGATCTAATGCTATTTATGATGTTTTGGTTCACGTCAATTGCCATTCCATATTTTATGATGAGTGTCTGGGGTGGAAAGACAGGCGAAAAGACGGCATCAAATTATTTTTTATTTCAAATGATTGGCTGTGCAGTAATGCTTCTTGCAGTTTTAGGAATTTATTACAATGTGTTTCCTCATGGTTTTCAGTGGGAAGATTTAATCGGAAATCGTTTTTCAGTTCAATTAATTAAAATCGGTAATAAAGAATACAGGGTAGAGAGAATCCTATTTGTGCTATTGAGCATTGGATTTCTAATGCGAATGGGTTTAGTGCCGTTTCACGCTTGGCTTCCACAGGCAATTAAAGATGCGCCCGCACCCGTTGCCTTACTTTTATCAACATTATTTGTTCAAACCGGTGTTTATGGATTAGTTCGCTGGAGCTTTCCGTTGTTTACTTGGTCGGCAAATAATCTTTCACTCTTGATGACGATTATCGCCTTGATAAATATTATTTATGCAATTTTATGTTCAATGTCGCAAAAAGATTTAAGAAAACTTGTAGCATATTTGGCAATCAGTCAAAATGGGTTTATTTTGCTTGGATTTTCAATTTTTGACAAAGCCTCATTCTTGGGAAGCACACTCCATATGATGAGTGTTTCAATTGCAATATCGATCATGTTATTTCTCATAGGAATAGTAGGAAACGAAACAAAGCAATTTGAACTAATTAATAAAAATGGAGGGGCTGTATTTGGTGGGCTTTGGAAAAGAACTCCATATTTTTCTGTGTTTTTTACTTTTGCAATCATATTATTAATCGGCATTCCGGGGATGGTTTCATTTCCATCGTTCATGATGATTTTTCTTGGTTCATTTACTAAGCATTGGATGGTTTCATTAATTAGTTTATTGGGCGTACTTTTGATTTCTGGATGTGTGCTTTGGGTTTATCGAAAGTTATTACTGGGAGAACCTAACGATGCTAGTGAAAAAGCAACGGATCTTTCATTGATAAATATATTTTGCCTCAGCCCACTTGCACTGGGGAGTATTTTGTTTGGTCTATTTCCTGCGCCAATTCTTGGTTTGATGAATCCCTTTGTAAAACAAATATTAGATTTGCTCGAGAAGGGAAAATAGAGAATGAACGCAGTTCTCCCGCACCCTCTTCTGAGCGATGGTATATTAGTTTTAACGGCTATTTTAGTTGCGCTTTCTGATGTTAAGAGCAATGAAATTAAATTTACAAAATTGATAGTGGCAATTGGAGTCCTCGTTTCAATTGTCTTTTCATTTTTATCACTGAAATATTTTACAAATAATGACTACGGTGAAAACTTTTCATTGTTTAAATTAATTCATTTTTCAAGAACATCTGCGTTTATACGTACATTAATTGCTGTAATGACGGGTGCGGTTGTTTTGATCACTTTTTATTCTAATGAAATACGTAAAAACGGTAAAAATGATTTTTTGATCATGGTTTTGCTTTCAGCTACGCTGTGGTCAGTATTAACGATTTCTACAAATTTAATTCTTAGTTTAATTTTAATGCAAGCAGGGATCGTAACAACGTTAGCAACCTGTGCGCTCACCAAAGAACGCTCCTGCACCAGTGAGGTTTTATTAAAGATCACGATTTCACAATTGTTTTCTAGTGTATTCATGATGATTTTTGTTTGGTTAATGTATTCGGGTACAGGGTCATTTAACATAACTGATCACGCCGTGTGGGTTTCAAAATTAATCCACTCAAACATTACGGCAGACGTTTATTACATTAGTTTTTTGTGTGTAATTATGTTGCTCGTTTTTCTTAGCAGTGCGTGTTTGTTTCCTTTTCATTTTATATTGATCGATTTTCTTGAAGGTTCCGCTATGCCCGCAGCCGCTTGGTTTTCAAGCGTACCCATTATTTCTTTGTTTTATGTATTTATGAGGTGGTTTGTTTTATTTTTTATGGAGAAAACAGTATTTCTTTCTGAAAAAGCGAACGCATATTTTGGGATTAAAGATTGGATAGCCATGATTGGACTCGCAACAATTACCATTGGTGTGCTTGGTGCTGTTCAACAAAGAAAGATAAAAAGATTTATAGCATATAATATTCTGGCCCAATCTGGATATCCATTGTTGGCATTTGCTTCTCTAAGTCCAAGCGGGGTTGCTTCTGCAATTATAAATCTACTCTCGATGGGTGTTTTGGTTGGTGGATTTTATTATTTTTTTGAAATAGTCATGAAGGGAAATGAAGACACTGATATGGATCGTCTCAATGGATTTTTTTCACGAAGCCCATTTGAGGGATCGCTTTTTTGTATATTGTTGATTGCGGCGACGGGGATGCCACCATTTTTAACATTTTTTTCTAGATTACAGACCTTGGGATCTGTGTTTGAAACAGGTGAATACCTAAGAGTAGCATGGATCGTGTGTATTTGGATCTTGGGAGTAACGCACGCAACGATTTTATTAGGAAAAACCTTTGATAAAAATTTAATTAACGAAAGTACTTCAGAAAGTTTTTTTCATACCAAGCTTTTTGCTACATTTTTTATATTCATAATACTTTGTCTTGGCCTCACGAGTGACGGCATTATGCGGCATCTTCGAGATGCCGTTCAACATATGTCTATGTTTTTATAGTTTTTTCTAAATCAAAACTTATGCTAACCTCAGTTAAGCTTTAAACTTATCTGAAAGGGATTTTGAGATGAGCGCATATCTTCCGGTTCTGATTTTGCTCGGAGTTGGTTTAACTTTGGGTACATTAATAATGGTTTTATCTAGCATCTTAGGTCCTAAGATTAGAAATAAAATCAAAATGACTGTTTATGAATGTGGAGTGCCTCCAATTGGCGATGCAAAGAGAAGATTTTCAGTTAAGTTTTATTTGGTAGCGATTCTTTTTTTAATGTTTGATGTTGAAGCTATTTTTTTCTATCCGCTAGCGATTACATATAAAAAATTTATTTCAATTAACGGGTTTATACTTGCAGAGTTATTTTTCTTTGTTGCGATCCTTTTAGTCGGATTTATTTATATCTGGAAAAAGGGTGCGCTTGAGTGGGATTAGAATAAGGAGCTTGAATTATGAAAGATGGATCTTCAGGAATTTTAACAACCCAACTCGACTGGCTCATTAACTGGGGTCGTAAAAACTCAATGTGGCCACTTCCATTCGGGACGTCCTGTTGTGGAATTGAAATGATGGCAACCCTGTCTGCTGATTATGACATGGCTCGATTTGGTGCTGAAGCCGTTCGGTTTTCTCCACGTCAAGCGGATTTACTAATTTGCGCAGGAACCATTGTTAACAAAATGGCTCCCGTTTTAAAAAACATTTATGAACAAATGTCAGAACCAAAGTGGGTAATGGCGTTTGGGGTTTGTACATCATCAGGTGGAATTTACAATTCATACAGCGTGCTTCAAGGGATTGATACCATTATTCCTGTTGATATTTATATTCCGGGTTGCCCACCCAGTCCTGAGGGTGTTTTACATGGTTTAATAAAACTACAAGAAAGAATCTCGCGTGGTGATTATGGAATGAATAGAAAAAGACCAACGCGTGAGGAATTATACAGATGAGCACAGCTACATTAGAAAAAAATATTTTAACAGACGAAAAAACACAAAACATTCAGAGTCACTTTGGTTCTTCAATTATTAAAATTGAAAAAGATCGAACAGGCTGTGTAGTGGTTTGGGCAAAAAAAGAAGATATTGTTGATTTGCTCGGTTTTTTAAAAAGAACCCAAGGGCTAGAGTTTGAATTTTTATCAGATCTTACAGCATATGATGAAAAAGGTTCTCACGAAGAGAGTCAGTCTCGATTTGTAGTTGTATATAATCTATTCTCTCCCACATTTAAATTTCGAATTAGAATTAAGGTTCGTCTTCAAGAAGGTGAAGATTGTTTCTCTGTAATTTCAGTTTGGAAAAGTGCAAATTGGGCCGAAAGAGAAGTTTTTGATATGTTTGGAATACGGTTTATAGGACATCCAGACCTAAGAAGAATTCTTATGGACGCAAGATGGGAAGGGCATCCATTAAGAAAGGATTATCCCTTGAGAAAAACACAGTTATTTGATCAGCCTGAAGAAATTCCGATGCACTTACTCGAAGAGGGACTGCCTGAATCTGCAAAACAAAAACAGATTAAAGGAATATGAATATGTTACAGAAAACAGAAACAGATAAAATAAAAATACACCACGACGATACAGATGAAATTTACGAGGACTCTAGGGTTTACATGAACATAGGGCCATCTCATCCCGCAACTCACGGGACACTTCGAATCATGGTTCGATTAAATGGTGAGACCATTGAAAAATCAATCAGTGAAATGGGATATTTGCATCGTGGAAAAGAAAAAATCGGTGAAAATACGACGTATCATAAATTTATTCCACACACCGACAGAATGAATTACTGCTCGTCTCTTGCAAACAACATGGCGTATTGCATGACGGTTGAAAAATTAATGGGACTCGAGGTACCAGAAAGAACGAAGTATATACGTACAATTTGTATAGAAATCGCACGCATTATCGATCATTTAATTTGCGTTGGAATCAATGCCGTTGACTTGGGTGCATTTAGTTTTTTCTTGTATGGGTTTCATCAAAGAGAAGAAGCATATACATTAATTAAAATGCTCTGTGGTGCAAGGTTAACAACTAGCTATGGTCGCATCGGTGGACTTGCGGCAGAGCCTCCAGCAGAATTTTTTCCAGCACTAAAAAAATGGTTAGCTGGATTTGAGCCCGTAATTGCTGAAATGGATAAGCTCTTAACAAATAATAGAATTTGGATAGATCGAACAAAAGGCGTTGGTGTTTTTACCCGTGAGCAAGCGATGCAATATTCATTTACAGGTCCTTGCGCACGCGCAAGTAATATAAATATTGATCTAAGAAGAGATACGCCTGATGCGCTTTTGAAATATAATGAGGTTGACTTTGATGTTCCAATCGCAACAAACGGTGATGTTTATGACCGCTATTTAGTAAGAATGGAAGAAATTCGACAATCATTAAAAATATTAAAACAACTTTCAGATAAATGTCCAAAAGAAGGACCCATTTGGGTTGAAGATAAGCATGTAAAAATTCCTTCGAAAGACCGCGTACATAATTCGATGGAAACATTAATTCATCATTTTAAATTTTTTATGGAAGGATTTAATGTACCAGCCGGAGAGGCCTATTCAGCAATCGAAGGACCAAATGGTGAATTAGGGTTTTATGCAATCAGTAAAGGTGGTCCACATGCATGGAGAATGAGAGTTCGAGCTCCATCATTCTGGATGTATCAATCGTTAGATACAATGATTCAAGGACAGAAAATTGCAGACTTGGTCGCGGCGCTTGGGAGTATTAATATTATTGCCGGTGAGTTGGATCGTTAGAGCGAGGAGATATGAAAAAAAATCTATCTGATAGTTTTTATAAACAAATTGAAAAATTAAAACCACGTTATCCAACGAATCAGGCTTTATTGATTCCAGCGCTTCATTTGGCACAGAAAGAGTTTGGTTGGATTTCAGAAGAAACGATGGATGAAATAGCGGAAGCAATTGATATTCCTCCTCCGGTTGTACGTGAAGTTGTAACATTTTATACAATGTTTAATCTTAAGCCAGTTGGAAAATACCATCTTCAGTTTTGTACAAATATTTCTTGCTGCTTAATGGGAGCAGAAGAGCTTTTAGAACATTGTGAGAAAAAAATTGGAATAGAAGCAGGCGAAACTTCTAAGGATAAAAGATTTACAATCACAGAAACAGAATGCCTCGGGGCCTGTGGAACGGCGCCTGTTGTACAGATAAATGATGATTATTACGAGAATCTTACTCCAGACAGACTGGATAAGGTTTTAGTTAATTTTTCATAAACAAGGGTGAATAGATATGGCAATTACAGTAGATTTTGAACCCATCGTTTCTAAGTTTTTTTATAATAAAGAAGCTCCACCGCTTTCTTATTATAAAAAACATGGTGGTTATGAAGCACTAAAAAAATCATTCGGAATGAAGCCTGACGAAATTATTGGTGAAATGAAAAAGTCAAACATGAGAGGAAGAGGTGGGGCCGGCTTTCCAACGGGAATGAAGTGGAGCTTTATTCCAAAAGAATCAAAAATGCCGAAATATATTGTGTGTAACTGTGACGAATCTGAACCCGGAACTTTTAAGGACCGTGCGATCGTTACATACTCCCCGCACATGTTAATCGAGGGAATGATTATTGGTGGTTTTGCGATCGGTGCAAATGTTGGTTATATCTATATTCGTGGTGAATATGTTCGCGAAGCAGAATATTTAGAAAAAGCTCTCGACGAAGCCTATAAAGAAGGTTTGCTAGGAAAAAACATTATGGGATCAGGCTTTAATTTTGATCTCTATGTTCATCGAGGGGCGGGTGCGTATATTTGCGGAGAAGAAACCGCTCTTTTAAATTCTCTCGAAGGAAAACGCGGAGAACCGCGAGTTAAGCCACCGTTTCCTGCTATCAAGGGAGCCTTTGGTGGACCAACGATTGTGAATAATGTTGAAACGCTTGCGGCAGTTCCTGCAATCATTTCAAAAGGCGGAGAATGGTTTGCAAAGCTCGGAAAATATCCTAACTCAGGCGGTACAAGACTATATTGTGTCAGCGGACACGTTAATAAACCAGGGCTCTACGAATTTCCCGTTGGTCACGTCACACTTCGTGAATTGATTTACGATCATTGCGGAGGAATTCGCAACGGAAATAAATTAAAAGCAGTCATTCCCGGCGGGTCCTCTGCACCTGTGCTAACAGCGAGTGAAATTGATATTCCTCTTGATGTTGATGCAATGATGAAAGCAGGAACGATGTTGGGATCCTGTGGCGTCATCGTAATAGATGAAACGTGGAGTGCTGTAAAAGCGATCAAAAGAATTACACATTTTTATGCACACGAATCGTGTGGTCAGTGCACGCCATGTCGTGAGGGAACCCGGTGGATGGAAGATATTTTACATCGGATTATTGATGGTCATGGAAAAATGAAAGATCTCGATACAATCCTAGAGGTTGCTGACAATATAAATGGAAAAACATTGTGTGCGCTCGGAGATGCAGCAGCAGGTCCGGTTTTGAGTTTTGTTAAAAAATTTCGACATGAATTTGAAGAATATATTCGAGGTGGGGTGAACCATGCCTAAATGTAAAATTGACGGGGTAGAATATGAATTCAAACCCGGAGAAACGGTGATTCAAATCGCAGACAGAAATGGAATAAATATTCCTCGTTTTTGCTATCATCCCGCGCTTACAGTTGTTGCTCAATGCCGAATGTGTGCAGTTGAGATTGAAAAAATGCCAAAACTTCAAACAGCTTGTTCGACTCCAGCGGGCGATGGAATGGTGGT
>CAZPTV010000021.1:0-11218 GCA_964589335.1 uncultured Bacteriovoracaceae bacterium | reverse complement strand
AACTCACCTTCGGTACAAATCGATGGATCAATTATTTTTGCATTTGTTATTTTTGAAGTAAAAATGGTACAGAGCCAATCTTCATTTTTATGGGGTTTAAAATTTGGAAAATGAAGGATACCCAAAAATTTTAAGTCATTAATTGATAATTTAAATCCAGACTCTTCAAATGTTTCTCGAATTGCCGCTTCATAGAGAGTTTCACCAAATTCACACTTACCCCCTAGCCCATTCCATTTTCCTTCATGGAAGTCGTTTTCCTTACGATTACGGTAGATCATCAAGAGCTCATCCTTTTCGTTTCGAAGAAAAATCATAACGGCTGGTATACACTTCTGCTTACCCATTTCATAAACGTTCATGCTTACAATATACAAAGAAAAAACTTCGGTTTAAACTACATAAATGAAAAGAAAGAGATGGGTAGTCAAAGCTGGCAGTAATTTAATCGTATCCGGTGGTCCACTTTTAATTCGTTCATGGATGCAACAAGTTGAATCATTAAGACGAGATTTTTCTATTGAAGTCATTTGGGTTACTTCAGGGGCAATCGCAACTGCTACAGATAAAATCAGAAAATTAAAGCTTGAAAAAAGAATTAATAAACTAAACGGTCTATCTGATAAGCAGGCTTTAAGTGCAATCGGCCAACCGTTAATTATGGATTTATACAATCTTGGTTTGCAAAACTATTCGCTAATGGGTTCACAGATATTGCTAACCTATGATGATTTTGTTCAAAAAGAACGTAAAAAGAATTTTCAGAATACAGTTGAAAAATTATTATCGATTGGTGTTGTACCTATTCTAAATGAAAACGATGCAGTATCAACTGAAGAAATTAGATTTGGTGATAACGACTCTCTATCTGCTAAAGTGGCAATCGCAACTCATGCAGATCGATTAGTGATTCTAACTGATGTTGAAGGTTTGTATGATTCTGATCCAAATATAAATCCAAACGCAAAACTAATCTCAAAGGTTTCAAAAATTGATATCAGCATTTTAAATCTTGCCGGTAAAAAGTCATCATCCATGCGTGGTACAGGTGGGATGTATTCAAAAGTATTAGCGGCTCAAGAAGCTTTGAAAAAAGGCATTGCATCACAACTCGTTCGTGGAGATCGAATGCAAGTATTATTAGAAATCGCAAAAGGTTCTAAAATTGGAACATATTTTGGTAATAAAAAATGAAATTCGATCATCAAGCAATAAAAATAGCAGAAAAAGAATTAAGAGCAAAAATTGATGAAAAAAAGAAAAACCAATTATTATTAGGATTAACAAAAAGTATTCAGTTGAACGAAAATAATATTCTAAATGAAAACAAAAAAGATCTTTCATTGTTGCCAGATAATTCTTCACATGCCTTTCGAGATCGACTCACGTTAAATTCCTCAAGAATAAAAGCCATTTGCGAAAGTTTAGAGTTTATTTCTGGCTTAAAAGATCCAATTGGGGAAATCGTAGAATCTAAAATATTAAATAACGGATTAAACCTTAAAAAGATTCGAGCTCCCATTGGTGTTATTTTTATGATTTTTGAAAGTCGCCCTAACATCGCAATTGAAGCTTTTTCATTAGCATTTAAATCTGGAAATCTAGCAATACTGCGTGGTGGTAAAGAATCTACCCATACGTGTACTATTTTATACAAACTCATAAAAGAACAATTGAGTTTAGCAAATATAAATACAAATTCGTTTATTGGAATAACAAATCCAGATCGTTCAATTATTTTAGATTTATTGAAAAAAAATGAATTAATCGATTTAGTTATTCCCAGAGGGGGTTCGCAATTGATAGATTATGTAACACAGAATACATCAATTCCGATCATTAAGAATGATCGTGGTATGTGTCATGTCTATGTACATGAAGATGCCAATCTAACGATGGCAAGTCAAATTGTCCAAAATGCTAAATCGCAAAGACCAGGTGTTTGTAATGCGATGGAGACATTGCTGGTCCACTCTTCCATTGCAGATCTTTTTATTCCTCAAATCTATGAGATTATCACAAACACAGAAAAATCCCACCCCGTTGAATGGTTTGTGTGTAGTAAAACTAAAAATATTTTAAAAAATAAAAATCGTGTATCTGATGCTACATTGAATTCTTTTGATACTGAATATTTAGATTATAAAATGAATTGTAAAGTTGTAGATTCATTTGAAAGTGCAATTGAACATATACAAATGCATGGGTCAAAACATTCTGAATGTATAATTACCGAGTCGAATTCAATCGCGAAAGAATTTCAGAATGAAATTGATGCGGCAGCAGTTTATTGGAATGCATCGACTCGCTTTACTGATGGATATGAATTTGGATTGGGTGGTGAAATTGGCATATCTACGCAGAAGTTACATGTACGTGGGCCCGTTGGATTAAATGAATTAACTAGTTTGAGGTGGATTATTGATGGACAAGGTCAGGTGCGAAAATGAATAAAATGAATATTGGAATTCTTGGGGCTGGTAAAATGGGAGAAGCATTAATTACTGGAATACTGAGTAAAAATAAAAACTGTAGTATTTTTGCTTCTACAAGAACAAATGAAAGTGCCGTTGATATTTCAAAACGTTTAAAAATTAAAACTACAACTTCAAATATAGAACTTGTAAAGAAATCAGATATTATTATTTTATGTGTAAAGCCCCATCAAGCTGAAATCGTTTTAAAAGAAGTTGTAAAATATTTGAAATCAAATCAACTGCTTATATCTACATGTGCTTCGATTACAACAAGTGAAATACGTAAATGGACAAAAGACAAAGTTAAAGTCATACGTACAATGCCAAACACTCCATGTTTGATTAATGAAGGTATGACAGCAATTTCTCCAGCTTCCAATACTGGAAATACCCAAGTTGAAATCGCAGATCAAATATTCTCCACGGTAGGTAAAACTGCAATTGTTGAAGAACATTTAATGGATGGAGTTACAGGTTTGTCGGGCTGTGGGCCAGCTTATGTATATCTTATGATCGAAGCGCTCAGTGAAGCTGGAGTTAAAGTAGGATTATCACGTAAAGTCTCTACCCTTTTAGCTGCTCAAACCTTGTTAGGCTCATCAAAAATGGTTATTGATAAAAATATTCACCCAGCAGAATTAAAGGATGAAGTTACAACACCTGCGGGTTGTACGATTGATGGATTAATGGCACTTGAAGAAGGAAAAGTAAGAATCGCATTAATTAAAGCAGTCGTGGCTGCAACGAATCGTAGTAAAAATCTTAAATAATTATTTTTCGTGCATTTCCCAGCTGCCATCCCAATCTGAAGAAGGCTGATTTTGTTTATAATACTCGCAACGGTCGATCATATCTTTTGATGACTTATCAGCAGGTTGTTTTACGAGTACTTGTTGAAAAGAAACAATTGCCTGATCCCAATTCCTTGCATAATAACTTAGTAAACCTTTTTCATAATCACCCAGCACATCCAACAAGTTCTGATAACTTGGAATTTCAGGTATTACTTCAAATACTTTAACTGGTTTATTTTTACCTTTTACTTTTACAAGATCAATTTCTCTTATTTTATGTTTTGATTTATCTAATTCTAAATAGGTAGCTTCACTGATAAGAATTCTGACACCATAATGTTTTGTTAGACCCTCTAGTCGAGAAGCTAGATTTACATTATCACCGATAACAGTATATTCGAATACTTTACTTGATCCGAAATTACCTACAGAAACTGGACCCGTATGAATTCCAATTCCAATATCGATAACAAGATCATATTTAACTTTAAATTCTGCATTTAAGTCAGACAGTTTTGCAATCATTTCTTTAGCAGTTTTTACTGCCATTTCACCATGGTTAGGTACATCTAACGGTGCGGACCAAAATCCCATAACTGCATCACCAATATATTTATCTAAAGTACCTTGATTGCTTTGAAGAATATCTGTCATTGCACCTAAATATTCATTCAAAAATGATGTTAATGTTTTAACATCTACTTTTTCAGACAATGTAGTAAATCCACGTATATCACTGAATAAAATTGTTAAATTCTTTTTATCACCACCGATTTTTAATTTACTTGGATCTGCGAGCATTTCATTAATAACAGCAGGCGAAACGAATTTATCAAAGGCGTCTCTGATTTCTTTCTTCTGACTTTCTTCTCTCCAGTATTTTAAAGTCATTATCGTCAAATATTGAAGTGTAATTTGAATAAATTGTAAATGTCCAGAGAAGTACTTATTTTTTTCAAATAAATATTTTTGATCTAAATACCAGATTAAAAATAAAGTAGTAATAGTGATTAACATTCCAGGTATTGCTTTTAATTTAAAAACTAAATAACTAAATAAAATACCAAAGATAAACATTACAACTTGTATCGTTGCTCTTAATTTAGGTGAAGGATGCTCAATAAAATCTTTCGACAGTAAATTATCAATGATTGTTGCATGGTTTTCTACCCCAGCCGCATCTTTTGCAAGTGGACGAGGACGAATATCGTAAGCAGCACTTGCTGTACTACCAATCAATACAATTGAATCTTTAAATAAATCAGATTTTGATAACTTTTCTGTCTTGTCCCCTATTTCATGATCAAAAACTTTTTGTTCAATTTCTTCATGTTCATCAATAATGTCTGAAATACTTAAATTCGGAAAACTAAAATTTGGCCCACGATAATTTACATTAATTTGCCCAATTGAGTTCAGATTGATAGTCGTGTTATCAAAAACAAGCGAAAGATCCTGGCTGCCTGATTCATCAACGAATAGATTAAAAGTAGGCGGATTATCATTTGTGCTTAAAACTTTTTGTGCGGTTCGAAGTGAAATACTTGATAAAAAACCATTCGGTGTACGAAATACAAGTAATCCATATCGGTAATTTCCATCAGAGTCACCATCATTATTAAAAAAACCTTGTGCAAGCCCATCAGGAACAATTTCTGGAATATTTAATAGTCCGTTAATCGCATAGTTGTTCATTTTTAAATTGCCGGCTATGCCATTTTCAGTATCAGGATATACAACTCCACGTGCGATAGTCGTGAGAGCATTTCCACCAGATGAGAATATAGAGTTTAATCTTTTCTTAAACTCTTCTTCTGGTAATAAGTCAGTATTGTAATTTTCAAGTTGATATCCCAAAACCATCTTTGGTAAACAATTTTTAATTGATTGACCTAATACTGGGTCTGCACGCGTCGTCATTAATATCTGATTCAACTCTTCTGCTCCGCCTGCTAATTTTGGAATGATTGCGTTTGCAATGTCTTCACGAATGATCGTTTCATGCTCAGACCATACAATATCAATAGCAATAGCTTTTGGATTATATTTACATAGTCTATCTATTAATTTTGCAAATACTTCTTTACGATCCCATGGCCATTGTCCAAATGTTTGAAAAGATTTATCGTCAGCTGCAGCAATAAGAATTTTATTCTTTGCTTTGATTGGCCCACGAATGTTAAATTTCCAATCTAAATAGGATTGGTCCATAGTCGTTAATATTTTACTATTAAAGACTTCAAACTCATGCATCCATGAAAAAAAAGTAAAAATGATAACAACGAGAATTGAAATCCAAAATGGTGAGATTTCTAAAATTCTTTTTAGTCTCTTCACTTTTTTTATATTCTTTCTAAGTCCAATTTATTGGACCGTTGACTACTCTTTTACGCAATATTTATCTGATACAGAACAAGGTCTTCCAGATAAATAATCTTTTAAAGCAATGACCTGATCATCTAAATGAGGATAAAGAAACATATACTTTCCATGTTTCTTCATAAGTATATTTGCGTCAGTTGAAGTAATCCCTTGATATTTTAACTGATAGTATGCAGCCAATCGCCCTGTTCTGTGACAACCACAATCACATCGAAACGCAATTTTAATTCCCTGCTTTTTTGCATTCGTTACCCAATCATCAAAGAAATTAATAAATTTTTTATCCATAGGAATTTTTGCACTTTGAATTTCGTTGTATACAACTTTTAATTCAGGACATGCGGATTGATATTTTTGCTCATGATCTTGTGCATTTCCACTCATTACAACAACTTCTCTAATGCCAAGTTTACATAATTCTTTAACACCTTTTTCATTGGGTGCGCCCATTCTATAAATTGCAAAACCGGATTTAGTATCTTCATCAATCAGATGTAAATTTTTTGCGTCTGATTTTTCTTTTCCATTGTCGTCTAATGAACAGATTTCATTTTTTGATGAACGACATGAAAGTTCTTGAGTATCGTCTTTATCTTTATCTTTTTTTCCAAATCCTAAAAATGCTTCGGAATGAAGACAATTGAACTGTATTGTAAAAACAAAAATAAGACTGAATAGTGTGACTTTTTTCAATTCCATTTGAGACCCCCTACCATCCTTGGTTTGTCTGACTCTCTCTTCTATAATCGTAAGACAAAAAAATAGGGATAAGCAATCCGACAGGATTACTTATCCCTAAAAATGGGGCATCAATTTCCTAAAATAGGCGATTCTTACCTATTTAATAGGTTCATTAAATAAATCGTACTTCTTAAAAAACTTTCTCGATAAAGCTAAAATCTCATTATCTGTCGGATGGTCAACAGTCATGACTCCAACTACTTTTTCTTTTAGATGAGGATTCTTATCTTCAATATAGTGTTGAAATTGTGTCTTTGCAGTGCCCGGACCAATCAAGAGTATTTCGCTACTTTCTGATAATTGGTTTGCAACATCGTGATAAAACTTTGAAAAATCTTTATGACTATGTTCTTCATTAGCAGTATGATGTCTTATTTCAGTTCTTTTAAACTGATTGATTTCAATTTTATTTCCTAAAAGTTTAAATAGTTTTGCATGTGCATGATCTAACCAAAGAATTGTTGCTGACATACTATTCCTTCCATTTGTTAAAAATGGTGGGGATGCACCATACATCCCCACCTTCTCGTCGCAAACAATTACTTGATTGCGATTTGTCGTGTGCGAGACGCTTCTGATTTTTCTAAAGTTACTGTTAAAACACCGTGATCATAAGTCGCCATGACTTTTTCTGCATTCACAGGTGTAGGTAAAGTAAATGTTCTCATAAAAGAACCATAATTCATTTCAGAAAAATGCGTCTTCTTATCTTTATCTTCTTCCTTCTTTTCTTCCTTTTTTGAACCAGATACTGTTAAACGATTTTCGTCTAATTCAATTTTAATCTGATCTTTAGGAATTCCAGGTACTTCAAATTTCATGATATACTGGTTTTTGTTTTCGGTAACTTCGCAATTTGGATTGAATTGAGCAAGTTCTTTATACTTTAAAGTTGAATATGGATCTCTAAGCATACGATCCATTAATTTATTAATATTACCAAACTCATTCCAAGTATTGCTTTTCCATAAGTCTAAATAATTGTTCATAACATATCCTCCTTTATGTTTTTTAATAAGATGTTGGTTTTGTAAAAAGCAACTCTTATGCCATAAAAATTTAGTATTAGAGGATTATATGACTATTTAAATGCTTGAAATTAAATTGTATTCTTAATTTGTCCATTTAGTGTGACATTTATTCTCAAAATTGATTTTCAAATATTTTTAAAAATGGAAATAATGCTTTGAGTTGAACTCTAGCTAATCGATTAATATCTGAAAAAGTCTTACTCCCATCACAATATCTTGTCTTGCTGCATAATTTTTTTGAGTTTTCTTTTCGTAATTCTATATCGTTTAAAATATCTTTCGCGATTTCTTTTTGTCCATAAATGACTACAAAATCCTCAGCATTTACAAACGCAGATCGTGGATCATAATTATGACTGCCTATAATAGAAATCTCCTCATCAATTACAAAATTTTTCGTATGAATTTTCCATTTTGCAGAATCGAGTGGTTGCTCTGGATTTAGAGATACTTGATTGCTTAATGGTTCAGCTTCATATTCATATACTGTAGCACCTTGTTTGACTGCAGTCCTTGCTTTGAGGTGTGATAGAAAGAATGCTTCTAATTCACCGCCAGCAATTCCATTCGTAATAATTTCGATATTTACATTTTTTTCAATCAACTCTGGAAGAATAGATTGTCTTTGTTTTTCAGGAATGAAGAGATAGTTTTCAATTATAACTTCAGTTTTAGAAGCACTTAATACTTTGTTCAATATATCTTTCGTATTTCGCAAATCTGGGGTTAGTCTTGAACCGTCTGAAACAAATATAACATTTGAAGCAATACGGATGGGGGCCATAGGAGTAACTGCAGATATTTTTAAAAATTGTTCTATAATTTTTAAATCTAATGCATCTAGAATGAGTGGACTTGAAACTATTTTATCAAATTCATTCTGATCGATTATCGCTTCAGTAATGTCTAAGTTCCAAAAACAATCGATACTTTCTTTTGCTTTTAACGCGATCTCACCCTGAATCAAAATATCTCGGTCAATATAACCGTTTGATTCAATATCAAAATAGTCATCAGCGATATTTCGACCTCCCATAATGATATAATTTGAATCTACAATAAATAATTTTCTATGGTCTCTACGGTTATATTTTTTAGGATGTAATAAAAATGTACCTGAATTATAGAATCGAATTTCGAATCCATTTTCGATTAAATACTTGATTTGCTCTTTGTTTTTCCATGAAGCCTTGCTGCCAAAGTGGTCTAATAATATTTTAACTTTTAAATTTGGATTTTGTTTTTTTTGTAAAATAATCTCATTCAGTAATATTTTACCAACATGGTCTTGATTAAAAATAAAATATTCTAAATCGATTTCATTTTTTGCCGATCGAATTAAATCAATTCTTGCTCGTAAAGATTCAACCGCTGTGTTTAAAATCTGAACTTTGTGATCTCCATTGATCTGCGAACAGAAAGTGGATTCAGAATTATCAGGACATATTGATGCCACAGGATTAATATTTTCTGCAAAACAAATTGGAGTGAGTGTAAAAATAAGACTGAGTAATAATCGTTTCATAGTACCTCAAAAAAAGTGATAACGCTATGTATCATGTGCTTGTTTTTATTACAATATTTAAGAATGAATTAATATTTCAGCGAAAACCTGTATATTCAATATAAAGCATATTTTGTTATATTTTTGATGATAACTCACCCAAAAACATTGGATTTATATGCCTATACAAATCAAATGTAATTTTTAAAAATAATCATAGAAATATAAACTATCTATAGTGAAACTTTCAACTCAGATGGGTGAATATGAAATCAATAAAAATTACTAAACTTCTCTTGTTGGCTCCTATATTTACAATGATATCTTGCTCAAATAAACCGGCTGAAATAATGAATCGAGAACCTACTTCTGAGCGTGATCATAAACGCACTTATCGAACTGCTGAATTTGAGCCTGGATTTTATCATTTAGAACCAATTGAAAATTCAAATGATGAATTTTTAAAATATATTCGATCGACTCTTTTTGTTCATCCTGAGATTTATTACAGAACTGAAAATGATACCCTTTATGATGGCATCAGAGGTGTATTTGCAGATGATAACTTTGAAGGTACGATATCATCAAAAATGGATGAACTTGGAATTCCTCAACACCATTGGTCTGTGACACATGAAAATATTAATTATAAAGGAATTTGCGATATTATTAAAAATGAAAATGGCGAATTAATATTTCAAATATATAATATTGATACACAGAAACGTTCACAATTTAAAATGAACTATAAAGGATTACATTTAAAAAAGGAACGCACATTATATATCGCACATCGAGGTGCGGAATACTATAAACCTCAAGATTACTCGGGGCTTTTTGCAGCGAATACGCTAGAAGCTTTAGATAAATCTATTTTAGCTGGTTTTGAAGGCTTTGAGTTTGATGTACGTGTTACAAAAGATAAACAAATGATTGTGAGCCACGATGATAATCTTGATATCCCCTCAGATTGTAAAGGCTCAGTTAGTGAAAAAAACTTAGATGAACTGACTGATTGTATGGTGGATCGCACACCTTGGATTCCAGAAATGTTCGGAAAAAAATCAGTCCTCACCTCTAAAATGCCAACATTGAAACAAGTGTTTGAACGATATCTTAATAACCCAAAAGTGAAAATTGTGATGGTCGATATTAAACCAGCAAATGATGAAGATATTTATCAAGGTATATTTAAAGCCGCGATGGAAATTCCAAACAATAAAGAAACTAATAAAAAACTTTATTTTCTTAGCCGTACCAATAAATCTTTAGAATTACTTAAGAAACGTTTTCCGGGAGCAAAATTTGCACTCGAAGGTCCCAAAGGTGATGAACCTATGCATGACTATGAAAAATGGATCCCTGAAGTCACTGGAAACAAACGGCAATCTCATAATGCAATTTCGCTCAGTATTGGGATGTTGTTTGTTAAAAAAGTGAAACCGTTTAAAATAAATGAATTTGTTAAACTTGCGCACAAGCATCATTATTCAGTTGCAGGATGGACCATTAGTCGAGAAAGAAAATTGATTCGTGTTGCAAATAAAATACCTAATTTAGACTTGCTTTTAACAGACAAAGATCGCTCAGAGATTGCAACGATTCAATTAAAAAGACATTTTAAGCTAAAAGATTAATTTTGTTTTTCATTCGATTCACTATGATTTAATTTGAGTTCTTTTTCAATTTCGGGAAACGGTGCTTGTTCTAATACAATTATTTCTACACGTCTGTTTTTAGCTTTTCCTTGCGGAGTCTCGTTGTCAGCAATGGGATGAAATTCAGCCAAGCCTGCCGCTTCAATCTGTCTTGGGTCAAAAGCAAAATCTTTAATATAGAACCTAGTAACCCAAGCTGCTCTGGCTGTAGAAAGTTCCCAATTCGAAGGATATAGATCACTGGAAACTTTTCCATTATCAGTGTGACCTTCAATCCGGATATATCGATTTGATTTTTTAATTATTTTTCCAATTTGTTTTAAAATTAATTGCTCATCATGTTTAACTTCTGCTGCTCCTGAATCAAAAAAATGATTTGCACTCAACCTCATGATAATACCGCGTTGGTCTTGTGTGATCTCAATTTTATCTTTAATATCAGTAACCCCTAGATCTTTTTGAATGAGATCTTTTAATTGTGTCAGTAATTCTTTGAGATTTACTGGTGACTCTAAATCAAGCGGTGTTTGTACTATAGGTGGAGTCTGTGGAGCAATCGCATCGACTTCTGTGGGTTTTGGCGGTACAGGAAAGCTGGGCCCTTCAAAACCATCACCTATTTCTTTTTGTG
>CAZPTV010000020.1:0-11257 GCA_964589335.1 uncultured Bacteriovoracaceae bacterium | reverse complement strand
CTATGAAGATCGTGAAGAAATGGTTCAACACGATCTGTATGAAAAACGTAAAAAAGAAGTCATTGAGGCAAAAGAAAAACCAGTTATTGGGCGTATTTTATCGTTCTATTCAGCTAAGGGAAGTAATGCAATGTATACTGAAGATGAACCTGCAGCAGGAAGATGGGTTCATGAAGGAGAAAAACTTTATACTGTAGCGGGAGAGCGGATCAAACTTGCATTAGATGACGATACTCGAATTGTGATGGGGCCCAGTTCTCAGATTGAATTTAAAAACTGGAATGAACGAGATGAAAATGAAAAGCGAATTCGTCAAATTGTACTAGATCATGGAATCTTGTGGTTAAAAGTTTCGAAAGTATATTCTCAAATGGAACCATTTGTTGTGGTGACAAAGCCTGGTGTCGTTGCAGTTAAGGGAACTGAGTTTATCGTTGAAACCGGAGAAGGTGGTCACCAAGTTCAAGTTCGTGAGCAAATGAAAGGTGCTGCAGAGGAATCACGGTTAGAAACAGAAGTTCACACTTTAGAAGGCGAAGTTTGGGTAGCAAAGTACCTTTCAGATTTATTTTTAAAAGGAAAATATTGGAGAGTTGCAGTCAAAGCCGGATACCGTTCGCTTGTAAGATTAGATTTAAATCGTCCGCAAGAACCTAGAAAATTTAATATTGATAAATTTAATGAGTACTTCAGTCACGCTGTTCCAGATACAAAGCTAGTGATTAATCGTAGAACTTCAAATGCAACTCGTGCTGAAGAAGTGACGTTAACTTCATTTAAGCAATCTGAATCAAAAAATAATGATACTGCAAACCGCTCAATCGCATCTGTAGAGTCTTCAGGTTCAGGAGAAGAAGTCGGAGGAATTCCTTTAGATCAAATAACTCCAATGGAAAAAGCGAAAGCGTATATTAAAAAACCAGAATCTTCAAAAAATAGAAGAAAATCACTTTTACAATTTTATCGCGACGAAAAATTGCATTGATTATTTATAAGAAATAAAATCATTCGCACAATGGTCTAGGAGTATGGCCATCTTTAGCTTCATGCCAATCAAGCATGTCCATACATTTTTCATCAAGGTCTACAAGGTATTGTTTTGATAATTTCGCAAATTTTTCAGTTTTAGATAAGTGTAAATTAGAACTAATTTTTGAATTCGAAGTTTTACCGATAAGATCATTTATTCTATTGATTTGACTTAGAATTTCTCCTCGGCTTTTGTTTTTAAATGTAATTTTATCAATATCTGAAATTGAATTTTTCAATTGGTTTATATTACTGATTTGGTTAGTTTTTTCATTTTCAATAGAGAGCTTTTCACTTTGTAGTGTCTGTAATGTACCTTTATTAATTTCATTATCATTGTTTAGTCTAGTTCTCAGGCTTTCAACATTTGCTTCGATTTCATATTTCTTTTTTCTTAATTCTAAATAACGGGTTGCTTTATCTTGTTTTCTCTTTCCCTTTTCACCTAAAATTGCATCAATTGAGTTTTCATTATAATTGTCTTTAAGTTGCTCCAATAATTTTTTCGGTAAAGATTTCTCGGCATTATTCAGATCAGAAACAACAGTATCATAATGGCTTTCTTTTTGTAGATTTGTAAGTGAGTCTGCGAGATTGGTTGAAAAATGATTTACTTTATTTTGATATAATTCTATTTCTTTGTTTTTGTTTTGCAAAAGTAGATCATATTGATTTTCAATCGAATTAACATCTAATTTAGATAATTCATTAAAAGCTTCGGTTCTTTCTTTTTCAAAAACCTTATCAAAATTTGCTTTTACACCGTTGAAAAAAAGCAATAGCCCTATATGATCAGCACGAAGTAAATTATCTGTAATTCCATGTTCTTTGCAGACTTGCCACTGTCTAGAAAAAGAATACGCTGTACGTAAGGGAGTACCTGTTGTTTCTGTTGGAGGATCTTCAAAGCCCTTTAAAAAATCATTATATATTTTTTGTGTTCCTATACTTCTTGCTGTGTTAGAAAACTCTTTACAAAACTTTTCAGGATCAAAATCACCAAACTCTGTTTTCATACCAGCAATTGCACCCCATCCCGTTTCTTGAATAGATAAATATTTATCGTCACCTTGACAGCGGTCTATATAAACGGCTGCAAAATTCTCACGTATTTTATCTACGCTTAGTAGTGCATTTTTTAATTCGTCGTCTTTTGTAAATAGAGATAATGAATCTTCATGTTCGAGCAAGTCTTTTAAATAGTCGTAACTTTTAGGGCGTATATTCGCAGGAGCTGCACCATAAAAACCAGCATATACTTGAAGGTCTGGAAATTTTGATTTCCAGTACATAATTTTATCTATCGTACCTGAGTAGCAACCCCATAAATATATAGAATTTAAATATTTAGAAAACTCAGGATATTTTTCTAACTCTGCGGTAAGTTGAGAATAGGTTAATGAGCCTTGCTCTCCTTGTAACCCATAGCCTGAAGCATGCCCTGATATCACAATTGATCTTAAAATATTTTTATCTGCATCGAGAGACTTAATGATTTTGTAAAGTTCTTCGACATTCATGGTAGGTTTTGGTATGGCTGAGTAATTGTTTCTAAGAGTATTTGCCGTTTTATAGCGTTCAAGACATTTTCCACTTAGTCCTATGGGGTTACCCCATTCCCAGGAATATCCACAATTTAATTCATATATTTTTTGTTCTGCATCGTTAAACTTATTTAATAATGTACCGTATTTCTTCGTTAAGTTTAAATCTGGATATGATATGAATTTATCGCCTCGTTTACAGGCTGCCGCGGCTGCAGCTTCTGCTTCTTGATATGAAAAATTTAAATTTATAAAAAGTACTATAGTTTTAGAGCTTGCATTTTCAGGACAGTTCGTTTGTGCAAAAACTTTCATGTTTAGTAAGAAAATACTGAAAATGATATTTAATATTATAAATTTCATAGAATTATTTCTTTCCAATTTCATCTATATTCTTTTTAAGTGATACTAGCTTGTCTTCAGAGATATTAGGATAGTTCTTTTTTAAGGCATCAATTTTATATTTTTTTGCTTTCATAAAGAGCATATCTTTATCCATCTGATCCATTGTTTTTGTTTCATCGGTGAGTTTAGACTTTTCAAAAAGTTCAGTTAAATATTTTGGAGGAGGGAGCTTTGATTTGGCGGTATTTTTAGATTGTTCTTTTTTAAAGTCTTCGTAAGAATGTTTTTTATATTTTCCGCCAAATTCCTTTGGATTCAAGTTTGGATCCAAGCTATGAATGTGGATGTTAGATTCTTGTTGGGCCATTGATAAATTTATAGAAAGTAAAAATAATATAATTAATCGCATAATAACCTCGGTTTTTCATTGGGTACATATTCATGCCATTCTAGAAAATTCATACACTCAGAATTTAGATCGATTAAATATTTCTGTGTATGATTTCTAAAACTTGTAAAACTTTTTAGTTGAGACAGAGAAGTGCCAAAGAGCTCTCTAGTATTATTCCAATCTTTAGTTTCTTTGGCAGACATATTTAATATTTTTCGATCTAATGGCTTTTCTAATGTTGAAAATTGAATGTATTGTTTTGCAGTGTTAAATTGTGTGACATACACTGACTTTGCGGCTTTTAATTTATCAATTTTCTCTGTTTGTTTTAAAATTTCGTCACGTAGAATTTGTTTTCTTTGTGAGATGTTAGCTTTTTTTGAATTAATTACTTCTTGAATTGAATTTAAATTTCGAATATTTTCTTTATATTTAGTCACTAAATCTAGTTCAGCCCCTTCGAGAGGAATATCTAGTCCTAGTTCAATGGCTTTTCTTTTATCTTTTGGTAATTTCTTAAGTAATGTTTTATTTTCTTTCAACAGTTCTTTTTCATTTTTTCCATTTTGTGAAACAGTGCTAAAATCTCGCTCTTTATTTTTTTCTAATAATAATAGTTCGTTCTTAAATTTAAATCTTTCAGATTCTAAATCATTAATTACTGAAGACATTTCTGATAATTCTTTTTCGAGATTAAAATTCTTGATTTCGTTTTGCGCTGCTAGCGCTTCTTCGTTAAATAAATGCCCGAAATTTTCTTGAACGCCTTTAAAAAATAAGAGCAAGCCAACTTTGTCAGCGTCTAATACATCTGCATAATTTGGAAAATTTGTTTTACAGATTGTAAACTCTCTTGAGAAGTTATAGATTTTTCTTAAATTTCCTGCCGCAGTATCTTCTGGAATGCTTAATTCACCAGCAAGATATTGATTGAATTTATATTTGTGATTATTTTGATGGTCTAAATATGTTAATGCTAAGCAAGCTTGAATAGGATCATAGTGTTCGATTATTCCTTTATTATATTTAACTTCAATAAAGTTATGTTCATCTTTAGGTTTCATTTCTGTGACTTGTTTCACACGATAAACAAACTCTTCTTCATCGCAACAGGGCTTAACATAAACAGATGCAAAAGTGTCATTGATGTTTTTAATTTTGCTTAATGTGCTCAGAAGTTGCTCTTCATCATTATTGATTTGAATGACATCTGCTTCTTTTTGTAGAAGATCTTGAAGATAGTTCCAGCCGGCAGTGCGCGTATTAAGTGGAGCTCTTTCATCGAATCCTGCAAGAACATGGAGTGATGGTAATAAACTTTTCCAGTATGCAATTTTATCTGACTTGCCAGTATAACATCCCCAAAGATAAATTGATTTTGTATCTTGAAATAATTCAGGAAATTTATCTATATTTTTGCTAATGGTTTTATATTCTAAGGAACCTGTTGTTCCTTGCAATCCAAAGCCACCAGAATGTCCTGAAATGATCAAGCTTTGAATCTTTGCACCACTTGCATTTAAGGAATTTAATAAGCTTTCAAATTCCTCAACCTTAAAAGGATAAATTTTTGAATTTTCATAAAACTTCACAGAAAGATCTGAAAATTCTTTACAATTTTCCGCATTGATTGGTGTTATACAACTTCCATTTGCTTCAATGATTCCAGAAAGCTCCTGTCTTCGAAGCATCGTAGTGTTCATTTTGTTGATATATTCTATGTCTGCGCTTGGAAATAATATAAACTTTTCACCGCGATTACATGCAGCTTTTGCAGCTGCCTCAGCTTCTTTGTAGCTATTGTTTAAATTTGAAAAAATAATTACCTTTTGAGGATTGACCTCTCGGTTGCAGTTAAACTGTGCAAATGCAGGTAATGTATAGGCAATAAAAAGTAATATGACTGTCTTCATCTTACCTTTATTCGGATAAAGCAGATTCTATATTTATATATTATTTTCTATTGAGTACTTACTAGGTATTGATTTCCTAGTTTGGCTTATATGCAGTTCCGTTAACGTTAACGTAATCACTCGCCATACCACCATGGATACGAATATCTAACCAGTGATTGCCTTCGGCTGACGGCTGATAATAAACCACAATTGTACAAGAACTGTATCTTCTTAAGTATCCGCAAGATGTCGATGTACGAAAATGCATGTTGTCACCAGTCGAATTGACCCACAAATATTGAATGTCTTCAGTACCTGTATTCATTACAGAAATCATTTGCATTGAGCTAAAGCCAACAGGTTGACGATTAAAGTTGAGCCATTTTGGGGACGCTTGAATCGCTTGATAAGAATATGCATTGAATGCAAAAAGTAGAGTGATGAGTGTGAATAAATATTTCATAATGTCTCCTTAAAATTGCTGGCTTTTAGTAACTTAAAACAATGACTAGCATAAGAAATCGTCGTAGAAAATTTATTTTCTTGAAAGCTTGAGTAAATAACGGCAATTTTACAGTCCTATGTTTGACCGATTAACTGACCGACTATCTAATGCATTTCGTAAACTCTCAGGTGGTGCTGTTTTAAGTGAAGCTCATGTCGATGAAGCTTTAAAAGAAATTCGTCGCTCACTGCTTGAAGCTGACGTACATTTTAAAGTGGCAAAAGATATTTGCGATCACGTAAAATCAAAAGCAGTGGGCTCTGAAGTTTGGAAAAATCTTTCTGCTGGACAACAAGTAGTTCAAATCTTTCATGAAGAACTGATTGAATCGTTGGGTGGTAAAGAACAAATCCCTCCAAACTTTAATGGACAAGCTCCAGTTATTGTTCTTGTTGCAGGACTTCAAGGTTCAGGTAAAACAACATTTTGTGCTAAATTAGCACTATATTTGCGTAAAAAACTTAAAAAATCAGTCGGAATTCTTCCTGCAGATTGTGCGCGTCCGGCTGCTAAAGATCAGCTTTTGACACTGGCTAAAAAAATTGAAATTCCAGCGTTCGATTCTCCCATTCAAAAAGGCGCTCTTGAAGTTTGTAAAGAAGGACTCGCTTGGGCAAAAAAAGAATTTTACGATGTCTTAATTGTCGATACAGCAGGACGCCAGCAAGTTGAAGAAAGTTTAATGAATGAATTAGGTGAAGTAGAGCGATATTTAAATCCTAATCACAAATATTTAGTCCTAGATTCGATGATTGGCTCACAGGGCTTAGAAGTTGCTCGTACTTTTAACGAGAAAATTAAATTAACAGGACTCGTCCTGTCTAAAATGGATGGTGATTCCCGAGGGGGTATTGCGCTTTCTGCTAGAAACGTGACCGGTGTCCCAATTGTATTTACGGGCACAGGAGAAAAACCTGAAGATATTGAAGTTTTTTATCCAGACCGAGTCGCTAGCCGTATTTCAGGTATGGGCGATGTAATGACATTGGTTGAAAAGGCACGTGAATCTATTTCCGAAGAAGATGCTGCCGACTCCGCTCAAAAAATGATGAAAGGTGAGTTTTCACTCGAAGATTTTAAAAATCAGCTAAAAATGATTCAAAATATGGGTCCACTTGAAGGTATTTTAAAGATGATCCCTGGTATGGGCTCTGCAATGGGTGAGCTAAAAAACGTAAATGCTGAAAAAGAAATGAAAAAAGTTGAAGCGATCATCAATTCGATGACTCCAAGAGAGCGTCGAAAACCAGATATATTAAACGGAAGCAGAAGATTGCGCATCGCGAAAGGATCGGGGACTGAGGTTTCAGACATTAATAGATTTATAAAGCAATTCAGTGAGATGCAAAAAATGATGAAACAGTTTGGAAAAATGGGAATGCTCGGAAAACTTAAGGGTCTTCGCCGCTAAAAATTAATAAAATCATCAAGCAGGTCATTGATATGTTTAAAAAATACTTGCACACCGCCGTATTTTAAGACATAAGATTGCAAAGTTAACTTTTAAGGAGATTATAAAATGCTCGTTATTCGATTTGCACGTGGTGGAACAAACAATAGACCATTTTTTCATTTAGTTGCCTCTGAGCGACGTGGTCCACGTGATGGAAAATATTTAGAAAGACTCGGATATTATTATCCAAAAGAAAAAGACAACACAAAGAAACTTAAAGTTGATTTAGTTGCAGTAAGCAAATGGATGGAAAAAGGTGCAAAGCCTTCTGAAACCGTTGCTCAATTATTAAAAATTGCAAAAGAAAATCAAAATCCAAAATAATTTAGATTTAATAAAACGATCTCACGTAGGGCGGAAACAAAATGAAGAGCGAATTGAAAGACCTTATTGATCTAGTAGCAAAAGCACTTGTTGATTATCCTGATCAAGTTCAAGTGAATGAAATTGAAGGCGAACAGACGACTGTTATTGAACTTAAAGTTGCAAAATCCGACATCGGTAAAGTGATTGGTAAGCAAGGACGTACCGCTGGTGCAATTCGTACAATACTTACTGGAGCAAGCACAAAGCTAAAAAAACGTGCGGTTCTAGAAATTATTGAATAAACTTAAAATCTTAATTTTTAAGTGCCGTGAAGTTCTCAATTCTCACATTATTTCCTGAGTTTTTTCAAACCCCACTCAGCACATCGCTCATTGGTAAAGCTAAAGAAAATGGAATATTTTCTGTAGAATTAATTCAAATTCGTGATTTTGGTATTGGGAAGTACAAAGCAGTCGATGATCGTCCGTTTGGTGGTGGTGCGGGTATGTTGATTATGGCTGAAGTTTTAGAGTCAGCTTTAAAGACAGTTTTTCCTGATGATAAAGATTTAACACAATTAGAAAAATCCGTTTTTGATTTTAAAAACAATCAAACACTAAATAATGAAAATCCTTTTGTAGTGATGTTATCGCCTCAAGGTATTGTTTGGAATGCATCGAAGGCTAGAGCTTTTTCTAAGTTTTCACATTTAGTACTTATTTGTGGCCATTATGAAGGTGTAGATGAACGCTTTATAGAGACGTTTGTTCATCAAGAAGTTTCGATAGGAGATTATGTTATTTCAGGAGGAGAAGCAGCAGCTTATATATTAATTGATTCAATCTTACGCTTTACACCAGACGTATTAGGAGATCCTCTAAGCGCAGACTCAGATACCTTCGAAAATACATCAGAAAGTGTTATGGGAGGATTAAAAGCTCCTCAGTATACTCGTCCTCAAGTTTGGAGAAACAAAAAGGTTCCAGAAGTATTATTTAGTGGTCACCATGAAGAAATTAAGAAATGGCGCGTCAATAAAAGTATTGAGCGTACACAATTGCGAAGACCTGATTTAATGAAAGGTCTTAAAAAAACGTAATAGACGAGCATGGTATCCCTGTGTTATCGAAATATTCTTTAAATGAGAGCTGTTTACGTTGTTTTACTACATGATCCAATAGTGAATCGAAATGGTAGTGAAGTAATCACAATGGTAACAAATCTCGACATTCATGATATTGCTCGGAGTTCAAAAACATATGGAGTCCGTAGATATTTTATTGTGAATCCTGAAGTGGAGCAGGAAAGAATTGTTCATTCAATTCTTAAACATTGGAACGAAGAAGTTTCAAAAGTTTATCATCCAGCAAGAGCTTCAGCTTTGGAAACCGTTCGATTTGTTCGAACTTTTGAGGAAGCGTTTAACGAATCCTCTCGCGAATCAGGTGAGCCACCTTTTGTGGTAATGCCGGACGCGAAGCCTTTTGAGAATGCATGGTCGTATTCAAAACTACGAAAAGCATTTACCGAAGGAAAATTTACAGAAAGCGATCAAGGAACAAAACCTCTGATGATTGTTTTCGGTACAGGTTGGGGAATTGCCCCAAAGTTTTATGTAAAGGTGGATGCCTTCTTAAAGCCACTCGAAAGAGATTTGGTTTTTGAAGGGGAAAAATACAATCACCTTTCAGTTCGGGCAGCGGCAGCCATAATTTTGGACCGTTTGTTCGGAAAAAGAGATTAACTGGTTTAACCCAAGGAGAAAAAAATGGTACGCTCAAACGCTAAAGTAGCATTAGTTGAAAAAGAATTATTAAAGACAGATTATCCAAGTTTTCGTCCAGGGGACACCGTTAAAGTTCATGTTAGAATTAAAGAAGGTGATAAAGAGAGAGTGCAAGCATATGAAGGTGTAGTCATGGGTTTTTCAAACTCAGGCTCACGTAAAGCATTTACAGTACGTAAAATATCTCATGGGGTTGGTGTTGAAAGAGTATTTCCAATGAACACCCCAAGCATTGCTAAAATTGAAGTTGTTTCTGCTGCTAAAGTTCGTCGTGCAAAAATGAACTATATACGCAAACTTTCTGGTAAAGCTGCAAAATTAAAGAGCGAAACCGAGTCACATACCACTGGCGCTTAATTGATTTTACGTGCCTGATTTAACTTTTGAATTTAATGCCTTAAAGAAAGGCTTGATTCCGGTTGGAATTGATGAAGTAGGACGCGGATGTCTTGCCGGACCAGTAGTAGCAGCGGCTGTAGAACTTCCAATAGAGTTTTTAAATAATCCTAAAGTCGAATCATTTTTTTTTGAACTAGATGATTCAAAAAAACTATCTTCTAAAAAGCGAAAAGAACTTTCGCTTAAAATTTTAGAATCTGCATTTGTTCAAATTGCATGGGCATTTCCAAATGAGATTGATCAGTTTGATATATTGAGAGCTTCAATGCTTGCGATGCGAAGAGCAGCAAACCCATTTCTACAATCAAATCGAATATTTTTAGTAGATGGAAATCAAAACCCTTATTCAAAATCATTCTCGATTGAGTCTGCTTATGATGTAGATTCGTCGATTCAATCAAACAATATTGAAACCATTGTAAAAGGTGATTCAGTAAGCTTGTCTATTGCAGCGGCAAGCATTGTTGCAAAGGTATATCGAGATGAATGGATGGATGAAATGGATTTGATTTTTCCTGGGTATCAATTTTCAAAACATAAGGGATATTTTACAAAAATCCATCATGAAGCAATAAGACAATTAGGACCGTGTAAAATGCACCGTCTTTCGTTTGCTCCCTTTAAAAAATAAATAAATTTATTCTAGCATGTTGATTGCATGACAAAGAAAAGATGGAAAAGAAACTTGCCTCAATCCAATTTGGAAAAAAAATGGAAGAAAAGACATGCAGGTTTCTGGAGCTAAAAGGTTATAAATTATTAAATTCTAATGTCAGATATAAGTGTGGTGAGATTGATTTGATTATGCTTGATGGCAATCAAATGGTATTTGTTGAAGTTAGATCTTCTTCGCAAAAAAATCCGCTTTTGCAGTATTCAATCAACTTTAAAAAAAGAACTAATTTGTACCGTTCGATACAGAAATATATTCAGTACAACCGAGTCACAAATGAAGTTCGGTTTGACGTTGTTTGGTCTACTGAAGGAAAAGATTTTGAAGAGATGATTCATTTGAAAAACATAATGCTTTTCTAAAATATTGATAATTTTTAAATTGCATGTTGAAATTAGATCGATGAAAAGACTCATCTCAATTATATTAATGGCAACGCTTCTTTCTGGATATTCAGTTCCGGCGCAGGCAATTGATAAAAAAGTTACATTAATGTTTAAAACCGCAGGTTACGGTATTGCAGCAGGCTTACTTGTAGGTGCTGCGACTTGGACGATGGGTATTGGAACTTCGAAAAATATGCTTACTGGCGCAAGTTTAGGCTTATATGCAGGTATCATTTTAGGCGGATATATACTTTTAACACAGAATGATCAAAAGAGTTCGGGGCCGAGAAATCCTTGGGCGCCAGGGCGTCCTGTTGGTCCAGATGATTGGAAAGATATTCCTGAAGGGGAAATCGATGGAGCATCGTTAATATTTCAGCAGAAAAAAATTGGAAATTATGACATTTTTGAACGCATGGGTAATGGTGGTTCAAAAATGACAGATCAAAACGGACTTACAAATCAAGTTGCAGTATGGAGCCCGTTGGTAGCGGTTAGATTCTAATAAAATTAGTTATTAAAGCTCTTAATTGCGCGTTCAGCTG
>CAZPTV010000019.1:0-11397 GCA_964589335.1 uncultured Bacteriovoracaceae bacterium | reverse complement strand
CATTGAAGTCGAATTCAATCGCGGAGATTGAGCCTAAAATCGAATTAGAGTTTACCCGATATTAAAAACGAAAAGGGCACCTGGCAAAATACCCAGGTGTCCTTAAATTATTTACCATTTAGGGAATAAATTGCCCTAAAGACTAGAGATTTAGGGGCGCTCATGTTTTCCTAAGCGCCCCAGAGTTACCTCTATTAACCAGCAAATGGCATGTCCACATATCTGAATCTAGTTTTGTCTTTAATACAATAGTCTTTTTCTGGTGTAAAACCAGAGCACGAATCAAAAACTTGAGAGCCTACAAATTTGACCTGCACGATCCATCCAGTTGGAGACCTATAGTAATAACCAGCAGATCCTCCCATATAATCCTCTCTCCAGTAATAAGTTTTCATTTTCCCCCGAACACTGCAGGGCTGTGAAGGGGGTAGTGGATCAGCTTCCGTCAGCGTAATTATCATCTTATCTGCAGATTGTTTAAGAATGAGTGCGCAATATTGGTGGCCATAATCCGTTTGCTGATAAAAACCTTCGACAGCTTTTGGCGGTCCACTAGGCTTTTTAACCTGCAACTTTAAATGCAATTCAGGCTCTAAGAAGCTAGTGATTTGATTGGATAAGGTATAGACAGAAGCCGCTCCAATATTTTTTTCTAACAAAGCAAGTCCCGCGAACTCATGGTGAATCTGTCGATATTGATCAGCCTCGGTCTGGAGTGGTTCTTTTTCATAGTTAAACCAGAAACGTTCAATGTTGCATAAGATATGAGGAAGTCCGTCTTTTTTGGATACGAAGCCTTTACAGGTTTTGGGCTGTCCATTTACTCGTGTATTGAGTTCTTCATCGTTGGGGTCTTCTTGTTCACTAAGAATTGCCGTTACTACAACTGCTTTTGGGGTGAGTAAACGACTCATTTGAATCACATAGGTTTCGTACGAGATATCATTTGAAAGAGTTAGATTTTTTGCGCCACCTGTATTAATCCATGTCAAAATATCATTTCTGATGATGTCGATCCGGCCTTCGGTTTTAGCGTCTCCACCTCCTCCAACCTTATCTCCGCCACCGGCTAGAGCATTGAAAGATAATAATATAGCTAATAATATACCTTTTGTTTTCATGATTTAGACTCTCCTTTTTTATTTTTAGTTAATGGAAAAAATTGAAAATTCATTTGATAGACATCGGTACTTGCGCCATTTGAAGTGACGTTCAGAATTTCATCTTCAAGGCGATTGATTTTTTCTTTAATGAGTTCAATGTGCTCTGGGCCGCAGGTAAAAGTGATCCCATTGATAAGTCGTCGTTGGAAGTCAGCATCCGAAGTGTTTTTTAATTCTTCAGATGCTTTTGAAATCATCTGAGTGTGGAATTTTCTGACGGCGAACTCAGAACGATTGGTTTTTACATAGAAATGAGCTTTGGTTCTCTTCAGGGCGTTTTCACTCTCAGTAAGAAGGCCTACTCCTATCATTCTTTCTATCGCATCAATAACTTCAGCAGTTGTAATACCAAGTTGCTGAGCAATCCAAACCGGATCGTTTTGGAAGCCATCCAAGACAGTCATGTTTAAAATCGCTAGATGATACCAGCTGGACATCGCTTTAAACTGCTCGATCTCTACCGTAGTAAATAATGAAACAGGAGATTGTGGAGTATTATTGTTTTCAAACTTAGCCCTGATTTTTTTTGAAATTTTCGCACTCTTAGAAGAGTTGTGAATGATCGATAGAACTAAGGCATTTGATTTCTCTTCGCCTAAGTCCAGTGCCGTTGAAATTTGGAGTGCTAGCTTTAAAGTAATCGGACGACTGCCGGTCAAAACACGAGAAAGTAGCGAACGCGAAATACCAAGATCTCGGGCAAACGATGCTGTCGAGTAAGAAGGATTTCTTTCTCTTCGCTCTAAAAAGATCTCTCTTAAAAAGTCGACTGGGAACTTTTGAAGAGATTTGGTTTGAGGTTCAATATTCGGTTTCATATTTGTGGCGCATAGTACCAGACAATGGCATTGCGCACAACGTATTTGGAACGAAATCCGTGACAAATGGAATTTAAAAGCAATTACAGATAGTTACACTTGAATAAACTGGGATTAACGAAGAATATTTATCTGTTTAATGTCAGAAAAAAATCACTCAGAAACTTAGAATATAGACTGCCAACCTGGATCTACACAAAGACCTAATAAAATGAGTTTCCATTTTGCGGAATTAGTTGCACTAGAGCCACCGCTGTCACCAAGTGCAATCATCGAAGCTTGAAAATTAGCCGGCAAATTCTCTTCTGGATAAAATAACTGATACGCTTTTACTAAATTTGTTGAATAGGTACTGGGATTAACTCGTGCAACCCTTTTTCTTGGGAGCTTAACAGCTCAACGCTGCATGGTTCTTTTTTGAAACGAACCTCTTGAATAACAAAGTCTTCATTCCATTTATGTAGAACGCCATTAAGCGAATACCCTACTGTTGTTACTGTTACTACAAACGGGCGCGTCACGAGGCGTCTATGGTTTTTATAGGACCATTGCATTAAGAACACTAAAGACGACAGACCAGCTCCGAACACTACGTAATTCATAAGACTATTAGTATAAATAGCAACAGACAACCACATCAGGAGAAGAAGCGTAGATAGAACTAAAGCCAACCTCATTTTTTTCTTAAGTGAGGGGATGTCAAACAACTCACCGGGTTGAATTTTCCATTCAACTAACGTTTTTGTAACATCAGCCATTTAACTTTAAGTCTATCTGATGTTTTTTCTTTGTCACCCCAGAACCTCAAGCATCACTTGTGACTAAACGTTTGCCCTGAGTGAACGTTTTATTTAGTTTTGCGCTCTTGTGAGAATGATCAATGTTTCTTGCTCATAATCTCTGCCGATATAGAGCAAAGTTATTAAGTAAATGAATTTACGTTTAAGATTTTTTTGATTGAAGCTGCATGCCCTAACAACTGAATTGCATCACATTTCAACATATCAGCACTAACAAATAGCCAACCTGACTTACTTTGAATGACAAGCTTTGGTATCTGGATACATTTAATTCGAAGTTGATCGCGAGACTCCTGGGTTAATTCAGGAAGATTCCCCTTCACTGAGATGGTTGTCTCAAATGAATTATTAGCAGTTTTTTTTATACCGAATAGATTTAGAAAGATTTTCTTCGAAAGTTTAAATTCTGGAAAATGAGGCGGCAATCTAATTGCAACAAAATTATTATTGATCGCTCCATATTGCCCATTTGATTTTACATATCTAAAAAGTATGAAGTCTAACCCTTCATATTGCCCTAAACAAAAGTCACGATAGAAGCTTATTCCCCAACCAAAAGGGAGTGCTAATTCCTTTTTAATTTTTGAACTCGTTGCAAAATATTGCCATCCTCTTTTCTCTGCAAATTCTTTAGTAACATCGCTGACATTTTTATTCTTCGAATAAAAATTAAACGTAAAAAATGACAATATTCCAATTACTAAAAATAAAAATAATATTAAGAAAATTATGCCAGGATCCATAGTTTGAAATATTTTACATAGAAAAGATGCTTATCCAAATATTTAAATCGTAGAAATTTATATCTTTCAGATAATTTAAAGTTATTCAAAAGAATGCTATAATAATACTAGATTGAACCTCAAGTATTAGTGGGAATAGATTTGTGGGTAGAAGGAATTATAATTACCATAGATGAATTTTCAAAAGTAACTGAAAATAAAGAACATTTAAAAAAGAAAATTCAATCAATCACCCTCGTCGGTGACAAAGCAAAAAATGCCGTCAACAGTTTTAAATTAATGAAAACCTTTAGTGGAGATGTTAGCAGCAACTCACTATATATAATAGTACCATTAAAAGACATCAAAACCGGACCACCCAAAACATTAGAAAAAGAAATAAAAAGATTAATATTTGAAGTAAAATAAGTTTAAAAATAAATTCGATTCAAATCAACTTAGAATATCTGATTTTTGCCTGTATTGGAATTGGCAAGCAAGTCATTGCTAAAACATCTGCTAAATTCAATATTTCATCTTCGCCTTTTAACGATTTTTTTCTGATGGATATTGCTTTTTCAGAGGCCACGTATTTACAAAATCAATTCAAAGCTGATGGAGTTTTTGTTTTGACTTCAATTGAAGCAACGAGTGTAAAAAACTTAATTGTAGAAGCTATTCAAAATGAAAAATATCCCGATGTAAATATTTCGAATTATTCTCTACAAACAATCGGAATGACGATTAATGGTAAAAAATCAGTATACGCTTTTGCATTCAAGGAAAAGAAAGGGTTTCGAAATTCAAATCCTAAAAAAGAATTTTTCAGCAGTTTAGTCAATGACGGTGGTTTAGCGTTTATTGAAGCAATCGTCGATTTAGAAAAAAAATCAGTCATTCTCATGCCACATGGCAGCTCTTAATTTTATTTTTTATTAAACTCAGATAACTCTAAGTTTGCACTTTTACACGTCTCACTGGCTTTGTCCGCATTGCAATAGTGCTGCATTTTTTTTAAATAATGAATCGCCCCAAATATCTTACTATAATCAAATTTTTTAACATTCTCATAAAATGCTGGAAGGTAGTTATCAAAATCTTTTTTAGATTTCGCTTCAAAAGTTACGGTTATATAGGAGTGATCCCAATCACAGCTTGAAAATGCATTAAAGCATTGCTTCCCGTCACAGTCTTTTTCTCCTGAAACCACATAAACTACAGGACATTCCCTTGCTGATTCATTTTTAATTTTTTCTTTTTTATTAATTTTACCGCCCATAGAAATGAGCGATTCTTCAATAAGTTTATTAAACTCATCTACAGATATTGGATTAATTGCTTTCTTAGGACTTTGTTTAATTTTAATAAATATTTCTGAGTCGTCTTTGGTTGGCGTTATCATGTCTAAATCGCCCTCTTTTAATAGATCTTCTCGATGAACCCAATTCTGATAATTTAAAGAATGCGGAACCTTTGCATTCAACGGGGACGTGCCTTCTGCTTTTGTCATGACACATGCTTCATTGCTGCCAAATTCACAGCCTTTTTTATAAAATTCTTTCGCCTTTTCTTCAGATTTCTTCAATCCTTCTCCACGAAGTGAAAATGTCCCAAGAAAAGTGCAAGAACGTCCATCTTTTAATTCACATGCTTTTGAAAAATATTTAATTGCTTCCTTTAAAGATTTTTTAACTCCATTACCATTAAAATAACTCAAACCTAAATACCCACATGCTTCACCATTTTTCAAGTTACATGATTTTTTAAAATATTCGTTTCCTTTAGCAAATGACTGGGCGTAGCCATTACTCCCTTCTACATAATTTAATCCAAGTTCATTACATGCATTCAGCTCTCCACTTTCGCACGCCTTTTGATAATCATTTTGCACACCTATTTTCTGTGCAAATGAAGGTTTATTACAAATTATAACGTTCACTAAAAACGAGCAAATAATACATAAAATATAATTTTTATTATACATTGAGGTCCCCTGAATTGTGTTTTCTTATTCATACTACACTATAAATTTATTCTCGACGTAAATTGATTCAAATTTTTAAATTATTGTAATATAAATTGAATATGAAAATTAAAACTACCTTCATTATCTTTATCTTTGTCGTACTTATTTCTGCTTTTGTATGTTTTCAATACTATCCATATATTTTTTCAAAATCAGTTCAAGGAGAGGTGATCGGCGTTGAACGCATCACCCAACCTGCTGCCATCATTAATAACTCAAGTACAGGACCAACTGCGACACAAATGTTTTCTTTCGCCATTGCCATTAAAGACGCTAAGTCTGGTGAAATTTTTACCGGTAGTAGTGAAGATCGACAATGGGCGGTTGTACAAAAAGGACAATGTGCGATCGCTAAATTTTATCCTTATCCATTTTGGACTTTAGACAAAGCGGGTACATACTTTGGCACAAGATTAATTCAACTTTTTGATTGCTCTAAGCTTAATAAATAATCTTATAAAAAAAGGTAGGCCAACTTGGCCTACCTTCTGAAAATCTATATTTGAAATAAAATAGTTTTACGCCACTTTCAAATATGGTTTTCTTTCACTGGTAGAATAATTTTTTCGTGATTTTTTATAGTTATTATTAAACTGAATATATTCTTTTTTGTAATAACGATTATAGTCAGTAAATAATTTATCTAAGTATGAGTAATATTCTTTATACAAGTAGCTTTTAATAAATCCACAAAACTCAGCAAAAGGATACTTATAGCCTACTGTGTAGGTTTTTGCGAACTTAGTTATATATTGATTCATTGTAGTGTACCAATCACCTGCTTCTTTACTATAAAGAAAATTGCCGACAAAAATTGTTTTATCGCCATAACAAAAACCAACTTCATACCCCTGTCCTACTTTTTTATAATAAGTTTTACAGGTATATGTACCATATTTATAATTTTTTAATTTCATAACTCTCCTTAAAAATGTTGTTACTGGAATAATAAACTACTATCGGATTTTTTCTAAAAAATTATTTCTTGAGTAGTTTGATTTTAGGCAAATTATTCTCGACTGATTGCAGAGTGACTTTTATTTGCTTTTTGATTTTTTTTCGTGCTTCGTTTTTTTAAAATTTGATTCAAATTTTATTATATCTTTAGTTGTTGACGCTAACGGAATCAACTCGGTTCCATTGTTCTTCCATTTGAATAGTGCCTCTGTATTTTTAACAGCGATATCTTTGGTACAATCAAATTCACCATTTTTCTTTGAACGGGGATGTTTTCCGGATTTTACAGAAATTTTTAAAATTAAATCAACCATGCCGTCATGGTTGAAATCTTCGACTGAAAGTAATTTATGTGTCGCTTTATAAAAATCCTGTACGCATAGATCTGTTTCATCTGGAAATGTAATTAATTTTTTTTCGTCCCACATTCCATCAGCATAAATAATCATTTTAAGTTGGTTCATTGATGTTTCTGATTCATCCTCTGCTTCACATACCAACAAATTGTTTTTTTTCTTTAATTCGATCGTAACACAGTTTTTAATAAAAACCTTTCTTCCAAAGTTATCAATGATCTTCCATTGATCATCTTCTTTTCTTAGAAAATGAGTTACCCCAAACCCTTGCTGAGTGGCTTCGCATGGTGAATCCAAATCAATAAATGCTTCTGTTTTTTTCGCCTCCGAAAATGATCCTAAAATAATATGATTAATATTAATTTCACCTTCTTTGCAGCTATCCGATTCGCAAAACGATGCATTGTTTTTTTTGATCGGACTGCTTTTGCAATAAAATTTCAAAATTTCTTCTTCTGGCGTTGCTGCAAGAGTATTAGAAACAATAATTAATGATAGGAGTATAACTAAATTATATAACATTTAAAAAAGCCCCCCAATGGGAAATCCAACTGAAACACCCCACATGGTTGTGCTCATTTCCCGTAGACTCCAAGAGATATAATTTAATTCTCCAAATACTTTTTTACCATATCTGACCCAAAGATTTCTGTAGTTATTTTCTTTAGAGGGCAATAAAAACATACCAAACCCTAGAATTGAATTTTTAATTCCAAACGAGTGCAGATACGTCACTTCAAATCCCTGAGGAAAAATTGCCTGCGAAAACGTACTGCTATTTAAACCATTGTGTGCAAATGTTAACCCTTGAAAACCCAGCAAAGCAACTGCTTGAATTCTTCGATCAAACGCTTTTCCAATTTCATAAGCAAAGTATATTCCGAAATTATTAAAAAACGAATCCGTCATTGGCCCTCTCGATACTGCAGCTTCAAAGGCACGAAAAGAAAGCTCATCGTTGATATAATAATTCGCGTACAACATAATTGAGGGCGCCCAGTTTTTTGATTTATTTTGATAGTCTTTTTGACTTTCAAATGAATATGGCCCCAATCCCCCCGCAATTTTAAATCTCTTTAATCTATTTGGTAACTTTGCATCCATCCTTACAATTCGAATTTGATTTTGTGAATCACGAATCGTGGTCATGACCGGGTTTGAATCACGAAATACAGAAGTAAACGGCGGACGGCTTCCATCTTGATTTTTACAGTTCACGCAAGTCCAGTAAACTTCTAACAGGGGTTCTTCTTCACCCATGTTTCCAATTCGAATCATTTGACAGCTTGCAGTTACAAACTCTCCATTCATGTTATTTATATCAAGCTGATATGGTGCGCATGAATAATCGATCAAGTGTCGATTTTCTCCATCATCTTTTTGAGGTTTTGCATTCAGTATAATTTTTCCGTTCAACTTACCATCCACGTAAACTTCAATATCGCCTGGATGGAAAAGAGAAAAATATAATTCTGTCTGTGCAAATTTTTCTTCATTGATGATTACCTCTTGCATAGAAATAACTTTATCCAGGTAATGCAAACTCACTCTCCCTGAAGGGTAATGAGCAAGAATTTTCATACGAGCACGTGGTAACATTAAATTATTTTTCAATCGAATCCATTGTACTGAAGTCGGATTCCAATTCACTTCAACTTTCAACGGAGGTAAGTTTTTTTCAGAAATAATTTCTAACGGAAAATCTGTAAGTGAAATAGGAATGCGTTCTTCACCGATGACCATTGGACCAAAGCTTAGTGTAAATGCAGAATTGTCATCATTATTTGCATACACAATACTTGAAATAAACAGTAGAAGTAGTAAAACGGCCTTCTTCATTACATGTCTAAATCAGAAACAAGCCCTGATTTCTTTCGTGTTTCACGACGCAATTGCCGTTCAAAAATTGCAATTAACTGAGGATATCGACTCCACGGCTCTTCTTCATTTTCAATTTCTTGAATCGCTTCATAATATGCTTCAGTATTTTCTGCCGACTGCGCCGCATGTGTCATTCCCAAACGAAATGATGCGCTTAAAAGCGCATTTAACCAATGATCGATCCCCACTGGTTTTTTCTTAGTAGACTCTAATGTTGATGCATAATAATTCAGTTGTTTTTGAAATCCTTTTTTAAATTTAAAAATCAATAATGCAGGATCAATTGAAAATGCTGTTTCATGAATTGAAATTTCAACATCACCATCATCTGAATCAATATAAGTATCTTCTCGATCGGCTTCTTCTTCGCCGTCTGAAATCGTAAGATTCAACGGCTTTACTTTTTCATAAATTGAATACAACGCATCCGAAGACCATTCGTTTAAAAACGGATACAATTCTTCATCATTTAAACTTTCCACCAATTGATCCACAACTTCTTTTGAATTTAAAAATCTCTCATAGTTTGAAAGAATCATTTCTTTGCGCGCAGATGTATCCTCTGACTCACTTTGTTCATCTTCGTCATAAATTAAGGTTTGCATTTGATTCACAACTTCTGTCACACAATGTGCGCCAGCCAGATAACCCAATAATGCAGCTCTTAGTGCTTCTTTTTGTCTAACAGGTGATGCCATAAACTACTGTTATTAAATACGAAATAAAGTTAAATTGCAATCATGAGTCCAGTATTGTGGATGCTTTTGTCCTCATTTTTATTTTCAATTTTAAGCGCTCTCGTAAAGCATGTAAATTATTTGCCTTCATGGGAAATCGTATTTTTCAGATCAAGTTTAAATTTTATTATTCTTTTGCCATGGGTTAATGATTTTCTAAATTCAAAATGGAAAAGTGAAATTAAATTTCTTCTCCTTCGTGGATTAGCTGGTTGTTTCAGTATGTTTCTTTATTTTTATGCAATTGAAAATTTGAAACTCGCAGATGCAGTAATGTTAAACTACTCTTCTCCAATACCAACACTATTGCTCTCAGCATTTTTTTTAAAAGAAAGAATATCCAAAGGTGCTCTCGTTTTTATTCTCATTGCTTTAGTAGGAATTGCACTCATTTTAAAACCCGATATGAACGTATCAAGCCTTGCCGGTATTGCTGGCTTTTCTAGTGCATTCATCGCATCAATTGCATATATCTCAATGAAAGTTGCGACGCGAAATATTTCATCTAAGGCTATTGTTTTTTCATTCGCTGGAATTTCAATGTTTGTCAGCGCAATTCCAACTTTTTTTAATTTTATTGCACCTAGATTAGGTGACTATCCATTTATTTTTGCAATTGGAATCATTGCAACCTTAGCACAGCTGTCTATGACACGTGCTTATCGAGGCTTACCGGCTTCGGTAGCAAGTCCTCTCTCATTAAGCGCCGTATTATTTGCCGCCATTTTTGGATTCGTAATCTGGAAAGAAATTCCAGATATTTTTTCAATCATTGGGGCTGTCTTGCTGACTTTAGGATTGATTGGAGCATATCAAATTCGTCCGAAGTCCTAGAAATTAGACTGACTTAAGGCTATAGTTTTCAAACATTATGGACTACAAATCGACTCTCAATTTACCACAAACAGATTTTCCTATGAAGGCCTCACTTCCTCAACGAGAACCTGAGCAAGTTAAAAAATGGGAATCGGATAAAACATACCAAGCAATGATTCAAAAGCGAAAAAATTCGAATGCTTTTATTTTTCATGATGGCCCACCGTACGCAAATGGAAATATCCATTTGGGTCACACATTAAATAAAGTATTAAAAGATATCGTTGTTAAATATAAAAACATGAGTGGAAACCATTGTGAATTTATTCCTGGTTGGGACTGCCACGGATTACCTATAGAACTTGGTGTAGAAAAAAAATTACGAGAAGAAAAAAAAGACAAAAATAGTTTAGGAAAAGTTGAAATTAGAAAATTATGTAAAGAATTTGCTAATGGTTGGATCAACAAACAACGTGAACAATTTAAACGACTTGGCGTTTTTGCCGATTGGGAAGACCCCTACCTCACAATGAGTGACCACTACGTTGCAAATATCATTCGCGAATTAGGGCGAATATCTAAGAACGGCAATTTATTCAAAGGCAATAAACCCGTATATTGGTGCTCAACTTGTGCTACAGCTCTTGCTGAAGCGGAAATCGAATATCAAAATCATAAATCTCCTTCGATCTACGTTAAATTTTATTTCGATCGTGAGTCCTTAGATAAAAATAAAGAACTTAAAAATGCTTCACAGTCGAAAAAAATTGCACTCGTAATCTGGACGACAACTCCCTGGACCCTTCCTGCAAATCTTGCACTCTCTTTGCATCCTGATTTTGAATATACTGCAATTGATACTGGCGGCGAAGTACTCGTCGTTGCAGAAGGGCTAAAAGAAAAATTCCTCAACGACACAGGTTTAGCTGGAAATAAAACAGCAACGCTCGATGCAAAAACACTTGAAAAACTTACAACCGATCATCCCTTCATAAACAGAAAATCAATTGTCATTCTTGGTGAACATGTAACTCTCGATGCGGGTACTGGTGTGGTCCATACAGCTCCTGGACATGGCGTAGAAGATTATGTGGTCGGAAAAAAATACGGACTTGACGTAC
>CAZPTV010000018.1:0-11399 GCA_964589335.1 uncultured Bacteriovoracaceae bacterium | reverse complement strand
CAAAAGAAAATCTTGAAAATTGGTTTTCAAAAGTAATTTATAAACTTGAAGCCATTCATCCTACAGCAAAACCAGTTACAGTTTCACCGCGCCCATCTATTCCAAATGGAAAGCGAGTACTAATTGTAAACAAACCCAATGCAACTCAATCTCAGATTTTGATTGGTGGAATTGGAACGCGCCCAGAATATGACGGATTTTATAGCTTGATTTTGGCAAATCATAGTTTTGGAGGACCATCATTTAACGCTAGACTTATGCAAGAACTTCGTGTGAAACGCGGGTGGACTTATGGAGCATCAAATAACATTCGTTTTGCTGCACAACCAAAGCATTATGCCATGTATTTTTTTCCAAAAACTGGGGATACAGCACCTGCCATTGAACTTGCTCTAAATTTACTAAATGACTTTCATGAAAATGGTATTTCAAAAGACGAATATTATTTCGCAATGGATAGTTTAGTAAACAATGCTCCATTTAACTACGACACCCCTAAAAAGCGTTTAGAAAACCGCATATCAGAGCATCTATTTAATTTTCCAAAAGGGTACTTTGAGAATTTTGCAAAAGAAATAAGTAAAGTGGAATTCAGCGGCATAAAAGATTCTATTTCTAAGTTACTAGACGTTGAAAATCTTACCTTAGTCGTTGTGGGTGATGCCGCTAAACTTAAAGAACCCATTTCAAAAATTAAAGGTTTAGAAAATATTTCGATTAAGGATTATCGAGATTTTTAATCTATGTCATATTGGATTTTTAAATCTGAGCCCAATACATATCCAATTGATAATTTAGAAAAAGACAACTCAACACAATGGAACGGAATTAGAAATTATCAAGCCCGTAATAATTTAAAAATTATTAGAAAAAATGATATAGTCTTAATTTATCATTCTGGACTTGAACGATCAGTTGTAGGAATTGCTAAAGTAATTAAAGAAGCTTACCCCGATAACGGTAGCGATAATTCGGGCGATTGGTTGCAAGTAGATATACAGTTTGTTAAAAAATTAAATTTACCTTTCACCTTAGCAGAAATGAAGAAAAACAAGGAACTATCGAGTATGTCCTTAGTAAAGCAAAGTAGACTGTCAATTTGCCCAATTACAAAACATCAATATGACCTGATCGTGAAGAAATAGGTTCTTCATCTTTTCCTGCAAATAATGTTTTTTTATCAAATGCCATTGGAACCAGGAGAATGCATGCAAAGGCTGCGTGCGACAGATATCTTCCTGCGCTAGAAAAATCACCTTTTTGCCAAAACGTTGCATATAACCCGAATACAAATCCCCAATAAATAATTAAAATTGAAATCTGAGTTTTAAATAATAAGTACTTCTTTTGAATCAAAGCAAAAACAAGGGCCATAATCGTGCCTAATGTAAATGCAAACTGTGGAGTTCCAAAATTAGCTAAACCGCTTAGCATTCCTAATGGAATAGCGATATTGATTCCATTCTTAAAAATATCTGAAACAAATACTGTATATTCCTGGGTTTTGCCTACTTCTCCCAAAACTCGAATCCATAATTTAAATCCCAAACCCGTACCGATTAATAGACCAAGTATTGCAAGGGTCACACTTTTTAAATCTATTTTATTACGTTTTTTTAATTGTTTTGCAGTAAAAATCATCGCAAGGAAAATAAAACACCAGAAAGACAACATCGAAACTGGGGGTTTGGTTAGACGAATAAAGCCAATTAAAAAAGACATCGAAATCCAGGTTATAAGTTTTTTATTTTTCAAATAAATAAATTCATATGTACATATAGCAAGCAATAAACCAGAAATAGATTCACCATACAATGATCCCGCAAATAGATTATGAAAATCTCTATTCATTGTTAAAGTAAAAAACAATAATGTTATTCCCGCTATTTTTCCAAGACGTGTTTTTGATATTTCATATATGAATAAAATATATAAAAGCATTATTATTGGTGCATAACTAAAAAGCCACACTTCACGATGGATGCCGATAAATCTTTCTGGTAACGAAATTAACCAAGGGATTGCAGGAGTATAGTTTCCGTACCAATGCACCTGTATTCCTTTTATTAAACCAAGATTCATTATCTCTTTTGCACCTGTCTGCCACCACGAAATCTCATCCCCAAAGGGTTCTGGGGAACGATGCATAAAGTAATGTAAGTTTTCACGAAATAAGAAAAACAATACCAAAGGAAAAAGAACTTCTAAAGACCTGCTAACCTTGTCTTTGTTAAAAAATTTTTTGATTGAAAATATTTTCTTGTTTTTAAAAATTAAGAAGCCAAATAAAAAACAATATAAAATACGAAGGCACCAGATTGAGAATGATTTGCCCATTAAACGATCTGCAAATATATCTACACAGAACAGAAATGAAAAAAATAGAAAGATTCCTGTTGTAATTAATTCTAAGCGTAATTTATTTTTAATCCAAAACCCAATATATGATGCAATAGAATAAAAAAGAATACTGAACAATAAGCTTATTCCCCTCTCTTGAGTTAAAAAAAATAAAAACTGTTTAAGTTCTCTCGGACGAAAACCTGGTGCAATTTTAACCAGTGCAAATATTGCTAGAAATAAAATAATAAGTTCACTGTGCTGTGTGTAAAAACGTTTCATACCTTTTAATAATGATATACTTTGCTCGTGTCGACTAAAAGTAAAACAAACTTATTAAGAACTTCAGACTTTCAAAGCTTTGAATATTCAATCATTATGAAAAACTTATTATCTCAAAACGAGATACATGACTCGAGAAAGATAAGAATTGCTGAATTTATCGAAAAAGGAATGATTTTACAAATGCCCATTCAAAGCTGTGTTGCAGGACATAACTTGATGCTTGCAATAATGCCGGGGAGATTCGGTGTAAAAGTTACGCAATTTCCAAAACAAGCCACTGAATTAAAAGGATGTTTTCTAGCCACCTGTAAAGTTACTTTGGTCGAATCAGCAGAAAAGCCTGGCTTCAGTTTATATACAATTGAATTTCTACAAGTTGTTGAAAAAGAATGGTTAGCATTTATGAAAAAATTTTCAAACGCTCAGGCACAAGTAAATAAAATATTTAAAACAATTAAGGAATAAATGGCATCACCAGATCCAAAATTATTAAATGAAATAGGTGCATATCTCGCAAATAAGCGCGGCCTTATTTTAGACACATCTTCCACAAGCCGCCCTGCCATACGTAAAATTTTATCTTCATTCGGAATGAAATCCAACAATATTGAAATTGTAGAATCTTTTAAGGATGCAGAAGAAAAAATAAATTCATTAAAGCCAGAAGTTGTTTTCTGCGAATATGAATTACAAAAGCAAACTGGAATCGATTTGTTTAACATCTTTAAAAAAGTGCAACAGAACAGAATGACTTCTACATTCATTTTAATGTCGGATAAAAACTCCCCTGCAATAGCAAGTCAGGCAGCAGATGAAGATACAGATGCATTAATAATACGTCCATTCACTTTTGATGACTTACAAAAAAATTTCATCGATGTATTGATTCAAAAAATTAAACCATCTAAATACAATGAGGTCATTGAATCTGGAAAAGTGCTTTATGCAGAAAATAAATTTCAAGAAGCCTTAGTGACTTTTACAAAGGCTAAATCACTAGATCCTAAACCAGCATTGGCGTGTTACTATATTGCTAAATCTTATATTGGGTTAAATGAATACGAAAAAGCTGAAAAAACATTTCATGAGGGTCTGAACTTATTATCAAATCACTATAAATGTCTGACAGGAGTTTTTGAGCTTCTTATTGAATCTAAAAAAAATATAGACGCATATAAAACTGGTAAAATATTGTTTGAAAAATATCCCACAAATCCCAAATACATTCCTAAAATGATTTGGCTTACAATTTATAATAAAAAATATGAAGAAATTCTCGACCTGTGCGAAACAATACAAACCCTTGAAAATCCAGACAGCACGCTATGTTCGAATATTGCAGCTGCATTAGTTATTTGTGGAAAATCTTTTTTGATGAATAATAATAAAGCAGACGCTATTATCGCTTTTCAAAAAGCAGAAAAAGCAGCAAAGGGAAAATCTAAAATCATCAAAGAAATAATCATTAATCTTTTAAATGCAGAAATGACAAAAGAGGCTCAAGAATTTATTTCAAGAGCACCGGATGATGTAAAAAGTTCAAATGAAGTCTTATTAGGCGAGTTTTTATATCTGGTAAAGCAAGGCACATCTACGAATATATTACAGCAAGCACAAAATCTGTTGAAGCAAGGTCTTAAAGATTATCCTATTTTTGAGCAGGCTCTAAAATGCTCTGTTGAGTTGAAGCGTAGCAATGCGGTCATTGAGGATCTGCTTTCAAATGCCACGCAAGCACACCCAAGTAAAAAAGAACATCTGGAGTCGCTTATTAAACTTAAGTAAATTTTTCAATAATAGTGACGAACTTCACTGTATTCGATAATCTATGAACATGAAGCAATACCATCAATTCATGACACACATTCTTGAAAAGGGCATAAAAAAAGAAGACCGAACCGGCACGGGCACTGTGAGTGTCTTTGGTTATCAAATGCGCTTTGATTTAAATGATGGGTTTCCTCTTGTGACAACAAAAAAAGTACATTTAAAATCTATCATTCATGAACTTTTGTGGTTTTTGAAAGGCGATACAAATATTTCATATCTTAAAGAAAATGGAGTTAGCATTTGGGATGAGTGGGCTGACAAAGACGGTAACCTTGGCCCAGTCTATGGTTCTCAATGGAGAAGTTGGAAAACAGCTGACGGAAATTCTGTAGATCAAATTAGCGAATTAATAGAGCAATTAAAGAAAAATCCAAACTCCAGAAGATTGATTGTTACTGCGTGGAATCCAGGAGAAATACCAAAAATGGCTCTTCCTCCATGTCATGCATTTTTTCAGTTCTATGTTTCTGAAAATAAATTATCCTGCCAACTTTATCAGCGTAGTGCTGATGTATTTTTAGGCGTTCCATTTAATATTGCATCTTATGCACTTTTTACAATGATGGTTGCACAAGTTTGTAATTTAAAACTTGGAGATTTTGTTCATACCTTCGGAGATGCTCACCTTTACTTGAACCACATCGAACAGACTAAATTACAACTATCTCGCACAACGTATCCTTTACCAAAAATGAAAATAAATAGTGATGTGAAGAATATTTTTGAATTTAAATATGAAGATTTTACTTTAGAAAACTATCAGTGCCATCCACACATCAAAGCTCCTGTAGCAATATGAATTTACAAAATCTTGATTTAACAATAATCGTCGCGGTAGATCTGAATTCTGCTATCGGTGTGAATAATAAATTACCTTGGCATATGCCAGCTGATTTAAAACGTTTCAAAAAAATAACATCAAACTCAACCGTAATTATGGGCAGAAAAACATTTGAATCTATCGGTAAGCCTCTCCCAAATCGAACCAATATTATTATTACTAGACAAACAAACTACAATGCAACTGGTTGCACGGTATGTGCATCGTTAGAAGATTCAATTTTGACGGCTACAAAATTAAGTAAAAATAATATTTTTATTCTGGGTGGTGCAGATGTTTTTAAACAAGCACTCCCCTACTGCAATAAAATTGAACTCACAATTATTGAAACAAAAGTAGAAAACGCAGATACATATTTTCCGAAAATTAATCTTCAAGAGTGGAATAAAATCAGTGATTTGCCGCACTCTGCCGACGAACAAAATCCATATTCTTACCGATTTGTTACTTATAAAAGAATGAAGTGACCCTCTTTGTCATTGGATTGAATATATGGTAAGCAGTGTTGGTCATGAGTAACTTTAAAATTACCTTTTTACCGCAAAATCAAACCATTTCTATTGAATCTAATCTTCATAGCTCTGGAATTGGCAAAACAGGTAGCATTCTTGATTTTGCAATGAATGCAGGTATCGATATTGATCACGCTTGTGGCGGAGTTGCTGCATGCTCCACATGTCATGTGATCATCAAAGAAGGCTTTGATTCATGCAATGACTCGTCTGAAGATGAAGAAGATCAACTTGATAGAGCTCCTGGTGTCACAATAAAATCTAGACTTGCATGCCAGTGCATTCCAACTGGAAATAAAAATTTAATTGTCGAAATTCCAAACTGGAACCGAAATTTAGTTCGTGAAGGCAATCAATCATGATTGAAAATCGTAAAAATGAACATCTTCACCTTTGCAAAGACAATCGTTTCGACTTGAGAAATCAATTGAATCATCCCTTTGATCAATTTTATTTTGAATATGATGCACTTCCTGAAATTGATGCTAATGAAATTGATTTGAGCGTAAATTTTTTAGGCACTAAACTGAAAGCACCAATTTTAATTGGTGCAATGACCGGCGGCACACCTGAAGCAGATCGCATCAACGCAATACTACTTGAAGCTGCAAATGAAACTGGAATCCCTTTTTCTTACGGATCACAAAGAATCGCCCTTGAAAATAACCACAACGTTCAGTCATTCAAGCAGCATTTAAATTTCAATGAAATTCCATTTATATTTGGAAATTTAGGTGCCGTACAACTAAATTATGGTCTATCGACAAAGCTAATAAATCAATTTTGCAATGAAACGAATATTGACGGACTTTTTCTTCATCTCAATCCACTTCAAGAAATCATACAAGACGAAGGAAATCATAATTTCAAAGATTTATTATCAAAAATAAATGACTTAACTACAACTCTAAATATCCCAATTTTCATTAAAGAAGTCGGTGCCGGCATTTCTGAAAAGACTGCGAAGAAACTTTCAACGATTGCACTGGCAGGCATTGAAACAGCGGGCGTTGGAGGCACATCCTGGAGCATGATCGAATCTGCACGATCAAAGATTACAAATAATATTTCTACAGGCCAACTTTTTTCTGGATTTGGAATCAATACTCCAGACAGCATTCTTGCAAGCCGCAAGTATTTTGAAAATCGAATTGTTATTGCAAGCGGTGGAATTCGGAATGGATTAGATATCGCTAAATCTCTTTCACTTGGAGCTGACCTCTGTGCATTAGCTCGACCCTTTTTCATTGAGGCTCAAACTGGTGTGAAATCAGTAATTCATAAAATTGAATGCTTGAAACACGAACTACGAACAATCTTATTTTTAACTGGATCCAAACAAATAACAGATTTACCAAAGTTGCATAGGTATAACGCATGATAGGAAAAGGATCTGCATGTGGAAAAATAATTTTCATTGGCGAGCACTTTCTAGTACAAGAGCCCCATCTCGGTGGGATTGCCTTTCCCCTTACTGACCTAAATTGTAATATAAAAATCCAATTTTCTGAAAAACCTCAATACAATTTTTCCTACGAAGGAAAAGAAAAAATACCTTTCGATCAAGAAACCATTAAAAATTATTTTTCAAGAGCGATTCGAATTGCTTGTGATTCGATGAGACTGAGTCAAGGGAATCAATCCTTTCGAGTAGATTCAAAAATTAATTTTCCACTTTCGCGAGGGTTTGGTAGCAGCGGTGCATTTGCAGTTTCTCTATCCCGTGCTTTATTAGACATACGCACACAGATCAGCAAGAACTGGGAACTGTCTAGCCCCGACCAAGAAATTCTAGATACTGCATTTAATGTAGAAAAGCTTTTCCACGATACACCTAGCGGTATCGATTCAAACGTTATTTTCCTTAAAAAACCAATTTATTTTGTAAAATCAAATAACAAACCTGTTATAACTGAAGTTTCAAATAAATGTGTTGATATCATTGTCGCAGATTCTGGAGAACGAGAATTGACTTCAACATTAATTAAAAATATTTCTACTTTTAAATTAAACCAGCCCACAAAATGGATGTCGTATGTAAAGCGAATGGAACAAGCCATTCAAACATCATTGACCGCATTTCAATCGACAAATGCACTTGGCTTAATGAAAGACTCAGTCCGTGAAGCAAATCAAATTCTTACAGAATTGAGTCTTTCAACACCTCGAATTTTAGAAATGATTGATCTTGCATGCAATCATGGAGCACTTGCCGGAAAAGTAAGTGGAGCGGGTGGTGGAGGAGCTACAATTTTTATTACAAAACCAGGAGAATCAAACGCAATTGCTTCTAAATTAATTGATTTAAGATTTTCAATTCAATCTATCGTAAAGGCAACCCCATGAATGCCACTGCCTTTGCACCCATCAATATTGCGCTATTAAAATATTGGGGAAAAAGAAATTCCGAACTAAATCTGCCAACTCATAATAGCCTTTCGGTTACACTCAACTCTGATGAACTTGGATGTCAAACGACTGTTGAGTGGGGAGACTTTGATGACGATTGTATATTGATTAACGGATTGAATGAATCAAAGACGAATTCGTTTCGAGTAATAATTGATTATTTCAGAAATCTTTCAGGCACTAAACTTAAAACAAAAATTAATTCTACTTCGAAAACACCCATCTCTGTAGGCCTTGCATCTTCTGCATCAGGCATGGCTGCAATTACACACGCTGCGAGTGCTGCTCTAAATCTTGATTTAAATGCAAAACAACTTTCACAAATCGCAAGACTTGGCTCTGGATCAGCCTCACGTTCATTTTTTGATGGTTTTGTTTCTTTATACAAAGGCACATCAGCTGATGGAAGCGATTGCTATGCAGAGACTGTTTTTCCTAGTAATCATTACTCTTTAAATGTAACCGTATTGATTTTAGAGACTAAAGAAAAACCAACCACGTCTCGAAAAGGCATGATCCTAGCACAAAATACCTCTCCTCTTTTTACTAATTGGGTTCAATACTGTGATTCGATTTATCAAGAATTTATTAATGCCATTTCAAATAAAAATTTTGAAAAACTAGCATTTTTAACCGAACAAAATTGCAGAGCAATGCATGCCACTGCCAATACTTCTAACCCTGCAATCCAATTTTGGAATCAAAACACATTTTATATTACTCAGCTTATCCCACACTTAAGACAAAAGGGTATGGCCGTTTTTTTTACAATTGATGCTGGCGCTAATGTTGTTTTATTTTCACTTCCACAAGATACTTTGACTCTAGAAAATGAAATTAAAAATAATATTTCTAACATAAAAACAATCTCCGCTAAAATAGGAGTGGGTTCTTATTTAATTGATCACAAATCATGAAAAATTCTATTGAAGCAATTACTACTTCATATTTACCCGAAATTGAAAGCACTTTAAGAGCCTCAATCGAGCACCGTCACTCCATCACATCAGAAACTTGTCTTTACCAACTTTCGACTGGAGGAAAAAGACTCCGCTCCATCTTGCCAGCATTTATATTCAATGAATTTTCTAAGGAGCCAAATCTTTCTATCCCTCTCGGAGTATCTGCGGAATTTTTTCATAACTCAACCCTCGTGCACGATGACATCATCGACGGTGATGACTACCGCAGAAATAAAGAGACTGTTTGGAAGAAGTTTGGAATTGAAGCAGCTATTCATTGTGGAAACTCACTTTCTGCATTTGGCTTTAAATCTTTATTAACTCTGACTGCAGATGAGCAGCAGCTCATTAAAATCCTCAAACTTGCTTCAAACACTCTGATCCAAATAAATGAAGGACAGATGAAGGAATTTGAAATGAAAAATAATTTAGAATCATTTCAATGGGACGACTACCTTCAAATTGCTAAATATAAAACATCTTCTCTTTTTGTCTATTCAGTTATCAGTTCGTTACTCGCATTAAATCGTGATCAACGATTTATTCAAACCATGCAACTGGCTTGTGAACAAATTGGGATTCTTTTTCAAATGCATGACGATTGGATTGATCTGTTTGACGACAAAGGAAGAAAAGAGCCCTTTGCTGATCTCAAAGAAGGAAAACCGAGCATGCTCATTTCAATTTTCTTAAAAAGTGCAAACGAGCAAGATCGAAAAGCCTTATTCAATTTTATTAAAAAACCAAGAGACTTAAAATTAAATTCAGATTTTAAATTTATTTTAGAATTATTTAATAAATACGAAATAAAAACAAATGCTCTCAAAATCATTAAAACTCAAAAAGAGTCATTACTTAAAACATTAGAGTCTGACCCGCAAGCACGCAATCTATCACTTGATATTATGGAGATTTTGAAAATCCCCGCGTAGTCCAAAGCGGTAAAAATAGTTTTTCATCATGTTTTTTATTTTTATCAATTTCATTTTCAAACTGAATTCTTTTTTCGGGATCTACTAATACTAAAATACAATCACCGCCTTGCGACCCACTTCCCTTTGCACCCATGACTCCTTCAATGTTTTGGATCCATTGAATGCGATTTAAGTAATCAGAATCTGTCAATTTAAGTTCATTTAAACGATGTTGAAAAAAATTCATACATTCACCGAAATTTACCCAATCTTTATTTTCAAACGCTCGGATTCCTTCTTCTGTAATTCCTTTTAAGCGCGGAAAAAGTCCTATAAATCGATTTGGAAAACCCATAGAATTTAACAATTTTAAATGTTCAAATGTTTTAATTTTTTTACCCGTAAAAAATAGATAAAAAAGCACGCCCGTACCAAAGCTCTCAATTTTTTCTGGTTTACCTTCTCGAACAACTACAGCGCCGCCTACATATTGTGCAACAAGATCTGCTCCGGAAGGAACGACCCCTTCTCCCTCAAAATATTTTCTATAGCGTTCCCAAAGTTCATGAATTTTTGGTTCTTTATTCTGAATGACATAATACGACATCATTGCGAGTAAAAACTCACCTGAAGAAGATCCTGTACCAATTTTTAAATCTCTTGAACCAAACCAAAGCATTTCTATTTTTTTAAAAATTTCTTCTCGGTCTTCAATGTATTTATATGCAGGCGATCCGGTTGATAAATTTGTTTTAAAAACATTAGAGGCGCTCAGTTGAATCTCATAAAATGGTTCGACAGTGTGGATGAGCGCTGGGCCATCTGTTAGACATGCGTACTCACCCAAAAAAAATATCTTCCCCGGGCAGCGCAAGTTAATTTTAGAAATTTCACGGATCATGTATTTTTACGTAGTTCTGATAAAAGATTTTTTGTACGACTTAATGTAATTGGTTCATCCTCACGAATCATTAATTGCATTAATCGCATTTCTTCTTTTGAAGCTCCTGCCATTGAGGCAAGGTTTGAAAAGTGTAATCGCATGTGCCCTTTGACAATACCTTCGGAACATAATGCTTTCAATGCCGCTAGATTTTGTGCCAATCCAGCAGCAGCACAAATCCTAGATAAATCATCGCTTGTTTGTATATCTAGTATTTTCAAAACAACTTTTGAAACGGGGTGAATCTGTGTGATTCCACCAGCAATTCCAACCATCATTGGAATTCGAATGCTTCCTTTCAACTTACCTCTTTCATATTTCCATTCTGTAATTGACTGATATTTTGATTTTGAATTTTTAATT
>CAZPTV010000017.1:0-11408 GCA_964589335.1 uncultured Bacteriovoracaceae bacterium | reverse complement strand
ACTGCAAGGTGCTCCAGTTGTTGACATCGCAGTGATCGATCCCAAAACACCTGAAAGAGATTTTGCAACATTAGCAAAAGCAATTCGAGACGCAATCGATAAGAATGAACCAGAAAATGGCTTGGATCGTTTACACACATACACGCTAAAATATATGCGCACTGTTTGTCAGGCTCGTGGATTGAACCCGGACAAGGAAAAACCGTTACATAGCTTGATCGGCGAATATCTTAAGTGCTTGAAAAGCAACTCTGAGATCGAATCTGATATGACCGAAATGATTTTGAAATCAACAATTTCTGTTCTTGAAGCATTCAACCGAGTTAGAAATAACCAAAGCATGGCTCATGACAATCCTATACTTAATTATGATGAAAGTCTTTTAATCTTAAATCACGTGACAAGTTCCATTAGATTTATAATGTCAATTGAACGTAAAATCACAAAGAAGCCTCTCTAGATAATTACTCTCTATCTATTAGTAACGGTGTGACATCTTTAACATCTATAATCTTTTCAATTTTATGATTTTTCCCAACAAATATTATTGTCCCAGCTGAAAAAGAAGGGAGATTTATTGAGTACTCATTAGCAGTAACCTCCACAAAATTTGCCAATGTCTTCATGACTGCGATTCTTTTGATAAACTTATCGATATTTTCTTCTTTAGTGTAAACATAAATGGGTTCAAATTTTGATTCAAGGCGCTTGCCAGTAACTAGAAACTGCAAAATTTCGGTATCAAGTAAATCTTCTCGAGTTTTAATATCGAGCGCTTCAATACCAGTATTTAGTTCTGCCTCAAACTCTTCTTCAGACATTTTAAATCTAGTCCATTCTTCTTTCTGTAGAAATATTCTGGAAGCATTAATCCAAACATATTTGAATCCACGAGTTTGCATAACAGAGATGTCATCTTTTAATGCGTGTATCATGTCTCCAAACACATGAGCGTCACGAAACACCAATAGTTCTCCCGGCCAATCAAATTTGTATATTGCATCGAATGCCAAAAATTGGGCAATATAGTCCGTATCACTCTGTTTCCCGACATGAGATCTAAAAAAATTATCAAAAGCTGCTTTGCCAGCATTGGACAAACGTTCATATTGCCCATTGAATTTGCTCAATAGAGTCTCGGGCTTTAAGGCGTCATGTGTAGAAAAATAATTTTTATATTTTTTAAAAAGGTCTGTCCGAATTGCCTCAAGCAATGTCGAGATTTTTTTTCCTAGATCCTTTAGCTCTGCGCAATTATTGTCGTACTCTTCTTTTGTTATCTTTGGTCTGAGCCCTTTAAGAATGGCTTTATCATATTTCTTATTAGCTTTTTTCAAAGCCTCATACTTTTTAGCAAATTCAGCAGCATTTTTCATTTCATTCGAAAGCGGCTCAATACTAACAACACTTGGAATTTCGCCAAAGCCGATTGCTTCTAGTAAGCTAAATGGTGTGACGATAGCTTCTTGCTTTTGAATATCTGGCAATTTCGATTCCAAAGAGCACGTATACAGTTCTGAAAATATTTTGTCGCCATTGTTCTTTTCATAAATGTCACGAAGTAAACCATTGTCGATAAGTATAAAACTTTTACTCATATAAGCCTTCAAGGAGTTCACCCATAAAGCAATCGTAGTATAGATAAATGCTCTATACTATCCCCCTTACCACTCTCAATAGGAATAGAAGCTCTTGATCCGATAACCTCTTAATTTCATCAATTAGTTCTTCCCTAGGAGTAAGTTTATCTTGAAAATTTCGAACCTTTTCATAAAAGCTTTTAATCTTTATCCCTCCATATATATTAAGGATTCGCTCTAACTTTTCACCTTTTGGAACATCCATTCTACCAGTTTCGAGATGCGCAATATAAGAATCTGAAAGTCCTAGTAGCTCGCCTGCATGGCGCATGGTGTATCCACAAGAAACACGCATCTCTTTTAAAACCCTTGCCTCTATCGTTAAAATACATCTTGCGCTGCGCTTCTTACTCATAGGTTCAACCGTCTAATTTTTTGCTAAGTGAAGAACATTGTTCTTCTGAAAAATTTGGACAATGAATTTGTTCTTCAAAATTCGTTACTCTGCTGGTTCAATTTTTTGTGCTACATTCGAAGTGGGTAGCAATGGGAGCTCCCGATAAGTTCCTAAAATCAAAGGGAAGTTTTTAAGAACCTCTTCTGAGAATTGAAGAACAATTTCTGGACCCACTTCCCGTAGCTTCCACCACTTTTTCGTGAAATTGAACTTTAGCTTTGTCAGCCTACGCAGGGAGTGAGCTTGATGCGAACGACCGTAGTAGGTCTACTCGCATGTGGGCTTAATTAATGCGGCATTTGCAGTTAGCCCTCATGGAGCGATGTTCTGTAATCAAAGGAGTGTTGGGCAGCGCCCTTAACATTTTGATTTGTAAATCAAAAATTGAAACACTCCTAAAGTTCCTCAAATGTATTTCAGCAGACTTTTGAGACCGTTAATATCTTCGATATCCAAGCAACCAAATACTGGAATCTCATGCGTTTTATGAATCTTAAATTCTGCAGCACCGGTTTTACGCAGAAAGAGCAACGGTGGAAGTTTAAACAACTGAGGTTTATCCTTTTGAGCTCTAGCCATTCTAGTGTGAATTGCATAGTCGAGCTGGTCTAAAATAGACTCGCCAGAAAGTTTTTGTCTTGTCCATCTCACCAGAACAAGATCATAGTTTGAATGTAGCAATTTTCCAATGCCTCGAAAGGATTGTCTTATGTGCTTAATATCCCAATTACGCGCCAATAAATTAGTGAGTTTACTTGCTGTTTCCAACTCGTTATCAATTAAGAGCACTTTTTTGCGCTTTTGTTGTTGCTCTTGGTTTATGTTCGTTCCGTAGACCAAAGCAACAAATAAAAACAATGGTGATATAAATACAAATACGATCATAATAAAAGGCACTAATGCCATTCCAATCCAGACCAATGGAATAGCCATTATTGAAAATAGTAATGTAAATAGTATATAAATACTAATCTTAAAATAATTCATTATCTCCTCCTTTTGCAATCTGTTCCCCTATTCCTACAAGCCGATATGATAATTCATCAACATTTCTGGACACAATTTCGTTTTGATTTGAAATATTAGCTCGCATGATATTTGTAAAATTATAGATATCTTTCTTTTTATAATTGGCTGCCACAAACTTCCAATTGATAGATTTTAGAAATGCGGCAACATATTTTGCTCGTGAATTTCTAAAATCGATATAATATGCATGCTCCCACATATCGCAAACAAGTAGTGGAATATGTTTCTGGCGAATCGGATTATCGGCATTACTTGTTTTTATGATTTCAATATTTTTAGTGGAAACATTTAGTACCAACCAAACCCAGCCTGATCCAAAAAGATTCAATGCTGCCTCTGAATATTTAGCCTGAAACTGATCAAATGATCCAAATGATCTGCTGATGGCATTTTTTAATTCAGGATAATCCGCAAGTGAGTCTTTCTTGTACTGACTTCCAATCGAGTACCAATAAAATGTATGATTCCATGCTTGGGAAGCATTATTAAATAAACTGCCTTCTGCCTGTGTGATGATCTCTTCGAGTGAGGATTTTTCATATTTACTTCCTTTTAAAAGTTGATTGAGTTTTTCGATATAACCACCATGATGTCGACTATAGTGATAGTCTATAGTTTCCTTAGATAGCAACTCCGATACTTGGTCTAGCTCAAATGGTAATGCTGGTAATTTAAAGTACATATTCATTCTCCTTCTTGAATTATATTTTATATATCTTAGTATCGACATGTTCCTTTATTTATTAAAATATATAGTTTATATTAATTACATAGGATATTTATATGTTTAATTTTAACCACCTTTACTACTTCTATATGACAGCAAAACTGGGTGGGGTGATGAATGCGGCTAAAGCGCTTAGAATTGCACAGCCCTCTTTAAGTGCTCAAATTAGGACTCTAGAGGGTGAACTCAATTTAAAGCTTTTTCAAAAGATCGGGCGGCGACTAGCTCTGACTCCCGACGGCGAAAGAGCATTTGGTCATTGCCGCAAAATATTTGAAGCGGCTGAAGATTTTTCTGATCACTTGACTCAATCTGACACCTCGCTAACACATCGCTGCCGAATCGGTGTCACACGAGAAATTGAACGTCCGTTCATTGCCGATATTTTGAGTACAATCTTAAGAAAGAAAACAGAGCGTGAACAACCTATGATTTCTATGATTTCCGATGATCATGCGAAGCTGGTCGAACGGATTAAGATAGGCGAATTGGATACCGTGGTCACGAATCATCCCGTATACGGCAATGACATCAGCATTCTTGCTGAACTACAAATTCCCGTGATTGCAGTAGTTGCACCTAGGTTGCATAAAAAGCTTGCTCCGAGAAAAAATGATTCTCTAGCTGCAATCATTAAAGGAGAAGATATTGGATTCATTCTTCCCTCGGAGAGTTTAAAAGTCCGCATTGAGACGGATCTATTTCTTCAAAAAGTAAAGCTGCGAAACCGTATCGTATTTGAAAGTGACATCTTGGCAGCGGTCGTTCGAGCAGCACTTGAGGGCGTTGGCGTTGCTTTTCTTCCAAAAGCTTATATTGCTCGTGAAATCAACCATGAAGCTCTTATTCCATTAGGTAATGATGGAGGTTATTGGCGTCATAGAATTTATCTGGTCGCTCGCAATACAAAAACGATGGAACCAACGGTTCGCGAAGTTAGAGACCATTTTATTCAGTTAGGCGCACAGTCTAAGGCTAATTAGATTTCGTTACGACAACAGATTTGCTATCTAGTTAACATATAAAATAACTATGTAATTAATATAAACTATATATTTTTATAAAACTCAAAATCGCCCGATAATTGAGTTATGAAGAATAAAAAACAAAATAAAAACGAAGGGCGACATCAACAGGTAAATGCCAGCATTTACCGAAAGTCGTGTTTGAGACTGGTGGGTAGTCCAGCCGCGACGAGCCCCAATAGCAACACTCTCCCTTAACCATTAAAGAAAGGAACCAACATGTCAGCATACTATTATTTTCAAGACTTCAAACGATTCGCTCATCTCGAAGAATTTTTGTGCGAACGCATTCAAAGAATGGTGGATCACTTTATTCCAGAAGGGAAATACAAATTAACCACGCGTATTCAAACAACGAGGGCAAGAGGAGACTTGAAGCGACCCAAATTTCTATGCGAAGTGAGACTTGATGCTCCGCAAAGCACCGTTCCCGTTGTCGTCAAAAAGAAAAGCTCTGATTTTTATGACGCCGCTCTTCAAGTGTCTAACGTCCTTCGGAAGGTTCTGAGGCGTCAATCAAGTTTTCGGGCACAACATCATCGTCGTGAGCACCAGCTCGTGGTGAAGCAATCACGACGCAAATATAACCAAAAGGCAGCGCTCGATGTAGTGATAAACCAAAAAAATAGGTCAAACTGACTTACGCATGCTTTAAAAGCACACATCCCAAGCGCATTGGAATCCTTTCGCGGCTCGAACGACTCACAGACAAAGTGCCTCGGTCACTTCTTTCTCAAATGGAAGAGCATCCGATGTTTCATTTTATTACTCGTCCGAAAACCTCTCTTGATGCAGCTAAAACGACGCTCGATTTTCTGCGTATTTTTTAGCGCCACACAGTCTTCAATCTTGAAATGTTCAATTAAAAAAGTGATAGTAACTTATGATTAATACTGTATTTTCTACAGAGACTCAAAAAAGTATTCGTGACTTTATTGAGAACACCGCTCGAACAACTAAAAAGATTCTACTTCTTGAAATTGAAGGCGATCAAAAGCAGGCAAAAGAGTTAGTCGAACCAGGAATTGCCATGAAGGGGGTTAGGCTCTGGTTTTTGCTTGCATCCTGTCTCATTGCTTCAATCGGATTAAATACCAATAGCAGTGCCGTGGTGATCGGAGCAATGCTCATTTCGCCGCTGATGGGGCCAATTCTTGGTCTCGGTTTTGGCATGGCGACTGCCAGCCGTCGAATGATTCGTTTTTCGATTCGGAATCTTCTTTTCTCTGTATTTATCAGTCTTGGCGTAGCCTCTCTTTATTTTTTGATTTCACCTTTTCAAGATCCAACCTCTGAAATTCTTGCGCGCACTGCACCCAATCTTCTGGATCTATTGGTTGCAATGGCCGCAGCCTTCGCAGGAGTGATTGCGCTCAATTCGACTAGCCTCGCAGGGGCAGTGCCAGGTGTTGCGATTGCAACTGCAATCATGCCCCCGCTTTGTGCAAGCGCTTATGGAATTGCGCACGGCAACTGGAAAATTGCGCTTGGGGCGTTTTACTTATTTTTCGTCAATGCCGTGGCCATCGCTGTTGTCGCCTACCTGCTTTTTAAGAGAATGCACTTCTCTGAAGACACCCAAGATTCAAATGAAAATGGCAGGCTTCGACCTATCGTCATTACAATTGCGGTCTTGCTGGTCGTTGCTCCCTTGGGCTGGAGTCTATGGGGAGCGTGGCGGGACAATTTTGAAAATCGAGCGGTTTCTCGACTTGTTAATGGTTACAAAGGAAAACTTGAGATTGTGAGCTGGCAATGGAATGTGGCAAAGGGCAAAAAACTAGTACTTTACAACTTTAAAAGAATGGCCCCAGAGTTGAGAGACGAATTTGAAAACAATCTAAGAAAAATCTCACCCAAAGCATCATTAGAACTTCACGAAACCTCCGCCTCTCCTGAAATGGAAGAGCTTGCAACACAGATCAAGACCTCGCAGTTTTCTGCTCTTGTAAGTAATCCTAAAATTGTCGAGGGTCTAATGAAGTTAGCATCGAGCGAAGTTCAGTCTTCGGACCTTATGCAAGAACTTCTTAAGGTAGAGACAGAGCTTTCATCGCTCACCGGAACAACGGATCAAATTCGAACCTATGTACGCAATCAAGAAAATCAAACGGAAGTCCTAGTTGTGATAAAAACCAAAAGCCGCTCGGAGAGAAATCGTATTCGTCGAGATAGTTCACGCTATGAGGATTGGCTAAAGACCAAATTGACTTCAAAAATCACGATTAGGTTCGAGGTGTTGTGATGGCAGAAATAACCCATCCCACGATGATTGATTGGATTGCGGCCATTCTTTTTGGGCTAGCTATTGTTCATACTTTTTTGGTGAAATGGTTTCACCATCTTGCACGAAAGCATTCAGAAGGATCTGCTGGCGAGATTTTCTTCTATCTCTTGGGCGAAGTTGAAGTCGTATTTGGTTTGTGGGCAGCGGTCTTGCTAATAGCTATTTCTGCACTGGCGAGTCCGCACACTGCCATCGAATACCTTGAATCAAGAAATTTTGTTGAACCCGCTTTTGTTTTCGTTATCCTTGCAGTCAGCGCTACCCGGCCTATCCTCGACTTGACAGAAATATTGCTCACGGCGATTGCTCGATTGCTGCCCTTTCGGCGCTCGACAGCCTTTTACTTTGTTGTACTAGCGGTGGGACCCATTCTAGGTAGCTTTATTACCGAGCCCGCAGCAATGACAGTGACGGCACTTTTGCTTTTAGATCGCTTTTACTCAAAAGATGTTTCGACCTCGTTTAAGTATGCAACCTTGGGCGTTTTGTTCGTAAACATTTCTATTGGCGGAACACTTACGCCATACGCTGCACCTCCAGTCCTGATGGTTGCTGGGAAATGGGGATGGGGCATTAAGGAAATGTTTTTTAACTTTGGCTGGAAGGGGATAATTTCCTGCCTTATTTCATCCGCAATTGTCACACTTCGATTTCGTAAAGAGCTGAGCCATGTTCGTATTGATCAAAAATCAAATAAACCGCGAGTACCATTTTGGGTATATTTCGTTCATCTGGCATTTCTTGCAGCAATTGTAGTGTGCGCTCATCACACAATACTTGTCATAGGATTGTTTCTTTTTTTCTTAGGTTTTGTTCAGGTTACTTGCGAACACCAAGAGGAACTCAAGCTCAAAGAAGGTCTATTGGTTGCATTTTTTCTAGGTGGTCTTGTTGTCATTGGTGGGAAGCAAGGGTGGTGGCTTGAACCCATTTTGAGCAAACTTACTGAATTGCCGCTATATTTAGGTGCTATTGGATTAACGGCATTTACCGATAATGCTGCGCTTACTTATCTTGGAACTCTAGTTCCTTCTCTTTCTGATTCTTCTCGCTATGCTTTAGTTGCAGGAGCTGTAGTCGGAGGTGGTTTGACGGTTATAGCGAATGCACCCAATCCAGCAGGCTACAGTATTTTGCAACGAGCATTCGGGGAAGATGGTATTAGTCCACTTCTCCTTTTTGTACATGCGCTAGTTCCGACGGTTGTTGCTGCTTTATGTTTTTGGTTTCTCTAGATCAAACCTAGACTACAAGCTTAACTTGGATTGCGATGGGGTCGACATCTCGATCTTCGGGTCCCCCAAAAAGTACTTAATCGGTTTCGACCTAGTTTGATGAAAAACATAATTAAAATCAGGAATTACAACTGTCTGTTAAACTAGAGATTGAACACGAGCGATGAGGGGAAGAGGAATGAAATTTTACATTAAGTCTTTCGGCGCTGGGGTTATCGGCGGATTTATTGGTAACGGGGTTCTAGGTGCAGTTTTTTCTAGCGGACCACTCACTCGTCTTCTTTACGACCCCGAAATTCAAAGCAAACTTTTTATTGATATTACGCCGCAGAGAAATATACCACTTTCAGTTGCAGGATTAGTAATTCTCAGTGGATTTCACGGTTGGCTCTTTTCGCTCTTTGCCCCAAGCATTCCAGGGCAGACGCGGTTTAAAAGGGGATTATTTTGGGGACTCGTCATTTGGCTTTTGTTTTGGCTACCACAGGAATGGTTTATCTATCACACGCTATTAATGGAGCCACTTTCTTTAAATGCGGTTGAACTCGTCGTTCTCTTGATTGGCAGTTTGGTCGAAGGCTTAGTGATTGCTCGAATTTTGACCGAGAGAGTTCAGGGGGCCCTTAGACTTTCCAACTCGATATCCAACAATAGTATAAACCGGGAACCCAGATGAAACTGCGAGATTTACTGCACGAACAATGCGATCACGAAATTTTTTACATACTTTAAATGGCGGGAGTGAATGAAGTCGAACCACCTCTTGGTCTTCTTCGCAAACAGAACATCCCGCAATCTGGCCCCTTTCCTCTTCTGTCAATTCAGTCATAGGTTTTGATATTTTTTTATGATTCACAGATTTTTTTCGAATAGAATCCCAATCCCAAGTTTCATAGGTACATAAGCTGGCAAGCGCTTTTCCACCAGAAAGAACCGATCCCAACATAAGAATGATTATGAGAGTCCATGTTTTAGTAAACCTGAATAATGACAACATTTGAAATCATTTCACCTTTCTTAAATAAAATATGAAACCAATAATAAATTTAATTTTTAGTCTTTTTTAGATTTTTCTTTGCGTAAATTTGCTTTAACTCGACAAATGTAGGCCATTTAGTAGAATGAATAATCTCTATATTTTTAGTCACTTTTTCCTGATCAGATAAAACATCTCCGATAGCCGGAAGACCGCATTGAAGTAGCAAATTATTTAATTGTGTAAGATGTAAGTTCCAATTCACCCTAGAACCGACTCGACTTCCTGTTATGCGTTCATAAATTTCTGACAATTGCTTTGGTGTAATCGTTAATGTCTTTCCGTCAAGCGTATAAAACGAAACCTTTAATGCGACTTTCGAAAGAATAAGATACAGAATTTCAGGGTCGACAGAACTCATTGTGAGCTAATCATATCACGTAAATGACGAGTAAGAAAAATAATACTCATCGATTATATTATATACAGATTTTTTGTTTAATATTATTATTTTCCAAATTAGATGAAAGAAAAACTACTCAATTTTTATAATAAAAATCAACGTTGGCTGCCAGCGAGTTTTTTCATTTTGGGTTTTTTATTTGATATTTTAACGATTGATAGAATTGATTCTCTACTGCAATCAATTCAACAAGCTGCATACTTATTAATACTTGCTGTTTTATTATTTTATACTTTAAAAGAACAGAAAAAGATCAAACCTCTCCCAGATAAATGGATGCGTTACTGGAAGTACCACGAAATTGCGTTACAGTTTTTTTTTGGAAATCTACTCAGTAGTTTTACACTTTTTTATTTTAAAAGTGCTTCATTTTTAAATTCATTTGTTTTTATAATTTTCATCGTTGCACTACTTATTTTAAACGAAATCAGTGATAAATTTAAATATAGATTTTATCTTTATATTTTCATGTACACACTTTGTGTTGCATCGTTTTGGATCTATGTCATTCCTTCTTTACTAGGTTTTATTGGAGCATTACCATTTATACTTTCTATGCTCACGTCATCCATATTTTTGTTTGCTATTTACAACACCATAAACAAAAAACTACAGTTCGATTTGAGTTTAAAGAAAAATATAATCATTCCCGCTGCGACGATTAAGTGTATCTTAATTTCCTTTTATTTTTTCAACATACTCCCTCCTTTACCACTATCGTTAAAATACATAGGCGTCTTTCATGATATTAAAAAAGACAGTGGCAATTATATTGCTACATATACGCGCCCCTGGTGGAAGTTTTGGCAAAACGGAGATCAGACATTTTTAGCAAGAAGTGGTGATAAAATTTTTACTTTCGTAAGCGTCTATTCGCCTACTGGTTTTAAAGAGCAACTACGTGTAAAATGGTTTCTTCGTGGCAAAAGAAAGTGGGAACTTCAAGACACCATACCACTAGATATCTATGGCGGCAGAGAAGCAGGTTTTCGAGGTTTTACCATGAAATCTAATTACACTCCCGGTATATGGCGTGTACAAATAGAAACATCTGACAATCGAGAAATTGGTAGGCTCTATTTTGACATCATATCAGATGAATCTACTGATGAGCCAAACCTTCGTCAGACAATACTTTAAGTGACAACTATATGGATAATATAAAAAATAAAAAAAGAATTCTGATCACTGGTGCTTCTGGACTTATTGGAACAGAACTAGGCTTAGCCCTACTTTCAAGAGATTGGGATCTTGTAATTCTAGGACGCAACAAAGAAGAGTCATTTAGAAATGAATTTACTTTGCCCTGTGAATACTTTCAATGGGCTGATCCTGCACATTCTGCACCGCCAGCAGATGCACTCAAAGTAGATTGTGTTATAAATTTAATGGGTGAACCCATCGCAAATGAACGTTGGACAGAACAACAAAAAGTAAAGCTACGCAATTCTCGCATTTTATCGACCAAGAATCTAATTGACCAAATCAAAAAATATAATCCGGAATTAAAGACCTTTGTGTCAACTTCAGCAATTGGCTACTACGGTGAAGGAGGAAATAAAATATTTTCTGAGAGTTCGCCTTCCTCCAATGACTTATTGGGTTCGCATTGTATGGATTGGGAATTAG
>CAZPTV010000016.1:0-11520 GCA_964589335.1 uncultured Bacteriovoracaceae bacterium | reverse complement strand
TGACTCAAATGTTTTTGTTTCTTATAACCGAAGATTCTTCGCATCCACCCTTAAAACATTAGAGCTAATCAAAGAAGATGGCGGAGCTACATCTTATAATTTTGAATTCACCGAATGGAGTCATCTCATCGGGGTCGCTCCTGAGTTTTCGGAAAAAGTTAAACGCAATTGGTTACTTGCTAATTCCACCCATGTTATTGATATGGCTTTTTTTATTGGAGGTGAGCCGGATGAAATGAGCTGCTATCATGCAGGCGGACTACCTTGGCACCCCGCGGGTTCAATTTTTTATGGCGCAGGAAAAACGAAGTCTGGAATCCTATTTCAATATTCAGCAAATTGGGAATCTGCTGGTCGTTGGGGAGTTGAAATTTTAACACCTAAAAGAAAAATTATCCTTAGGCCACTCGAAACTGTTCAAATCCAGCCGCGCGGAAAAGTAAAAGCAGAAGAACTAACTATCGACGATAGCCTTGATAAAGAGTTTAAAGCTGGAAATTTCTTGCAAACAAAAAGCTTCTTAGAAAATGATGACAAATATTTATTAAATATTCATGATCAGTTTAAACATTTTCATTGGTATGAAAAAATAAATGGAAAGCCTTTTAATTAAAACCAGAGCCCGTACTTTTCTTCATATTCATTTGATAGTTTATCGAAGATCTTCCACCCATCTGAACTGACTTTTTCTTTCACAAATTCTTTTTTAAATTTTAAATCTGCAGGTTCGTCTTTTTTAGCTTCATTTTTACGCCATCCATACCTTTCATAGATTGGCTTCATTGGCGCGTCTAAAACTCTTTTTCTAGGACAGTTTTCTTTTTTAAGTATCTTGATAGTTGAGTTCGTTACTTTTGTTCCCAAAAGATTTCCTATTTTATTTAGATATTCGTGTGGATTTAAAACAAATTTTTCAAATGGAACAAAAATTATATTGTCTTTTATATTATGATCTAATGACTCGTACGTATCGAGCGCTTTTCTGGATAAATAATCCAAAACATATACCGTCTTATCTGCTGGGCTGGCTTGGGTATATTTATCATGCCACCCATATGCAAACCACGGTAATGGCCCTCCATTATCAACACTAAAACAAACACTGAATTCTCTAACATCTGCTGCAAATCGATCAATAACATTAAACCAGTGATTAAATAAATAAGCGGGGTGACGGACCATTTCAACTACAAAGAGCCTTTCTTTAAGCGCTGAAAACATTGGCTTCATTATTCCAAGTGAGTGGTGTGTAATAAGATGTAGAATTGGTTTTTCCAATTCAAGTCTTTTTGGCACAGCATCGCCATCCTTAATAAATAATCTTTTTAGATATTGAAATTTTTTAGGATTATTAAAAATACCAGATAAATCACTATATCGAAAATTAACTTCTCTTGAAATCATTACATTGTAGATTGATAAGTCAGTCAAAAGTTTAAATAAATACTCACTTGCGTCTTGATTTATTTTTCCAAATTCATTTAATGCGCACAAATATTCATGTATGTATTCAAATCGACCGATTTCTACACGGTCTAGGCTACTTAAGATGGGTCCCATCATTGTCTTTCCGGTCCCACTAATTCCATCGAGAATTAATATTTTTTGAGCCAGATGACCTTGCCGGTGCAGCTTTATTTTACTTACATTTGAGTCAATTTGCATAATCTTTGATAACCTTTATGATTACACTACAATAGACTTGTCATGTATATTCTTCAAATGTATTTTAAAAAAATAACTCCATGAGCAAATCAAATATACAACCATTAGTTATTCTTACGACACCAGGATCTGATCGTATGAAATGGTTATTTAAATTCTTTGTTTTCAATATCATTTATCAAAGTCATCCAGATGTTAAATTTTTAACTTGTGCAAATCAATCCGAAGATGACCCATATTATGAGAGTCTCAATCTCTGGAACAAGGTTCTAGAGAGCATATATAAAACTGTTTCTGGCGTCATTCATTCAAAATACTTAGAGAAGCATTATAAGATTAGAAATTCTACAATATCTAAAAGCATCCTAATGGCGCTACAAACCAATTACTTTATTCCTTTTGCATTTGCGAGACTTTACCAAAAACATTCCGCCATTACACCCAAATATATTTTATGTGCACCACCCTATATACGGAGTGCTTTCGAAAACAATGGTTTATCAATAAACCACCTAGCTTCATCTATTCTTTGGTTTTTTGAAATCAACAAAAGAAGAATTGATATTTTTTCAAATACCCTAAAACGCATCGCAGGGGTTTTCTTAAATATATTCAATCAAGAAATACCAGCGTTGGATTCAAAGCAATTTGACACTTTGGTAATGGGCTTATCGGATCACGAATTTACTCCTTCAGGCCTAAATTTTTTTGAATTTCTGAAAGATGAAACTAGAATCGAACCCCTTTCTAATAATAAAAATATTTATGTTTTAGCAGAATTAAATAATAGTCCGCTCATTGAAAATGATGGTGCATTGATCGCACACAACAAGCCCTTCAACCTCTATGAAGTTGGATTTAAACGAGTCTCAAATGCTTTTAAAGAACTGTTTTCAACTTTATATTTATTTCTAAGCATTATTCTCAAATCATATGGACGTTCATCATTTTTACATTTTATATCTGAAGATATTTTACTGACTCCTCGAATCGAACGATTTCTACAACAATTCAGCAAGAAGCGAGATGTCGTACTTACAAATTCAATGATTTCAAACCAGCCGATTTGGCTAGATTTATTCAAGAATACAGGTGGAAATATTTGGATGGTTTTTTATTCTTCACCATTCTATTGTTCTGTTTACAATCATCAACCCGCCTATGAAGAATGTGAGCCTATTGATCGATACTGGCACTGTACTCATTTTGCAGTTTGGAATGAGGAAATGAAAAACTACTTAATTCGACTTAATTTTGATCCCAACAAGATCTTTGTTTTAGGTCCGATTATTTTTGGTAAAAAACATTCGACATCTCAATCCTTAAATACAATTCCTATTGTAACTATTTTTGATATTTACCCTTGGAACCTTGAATTATTCGCTGCACGATTTGGAATAGGAAACTATCACAATAACTTTCAGAATATGAGATCATTTATATCCGACATTTATTCCGCACTCTTAGAAAACCTGGGAGCCAATCAGTTTAAGCTGATCTTAAAATCAAAAAAGAACCATAAACCTTGGCTTTCATCCGAATATCATCAATTTCTTACAACTACATTTGTCAAATATCCCGAGGCAACACTCTATGATACCAATAAACTTGCCGTCGAATTAGTAGCGAATTCAAATTTAATATTTTCGGCACCATTTACATCTACAGCATTTATTGGAAGTTCATTCAATATACCTTCGTATTATTATGACCCGACAGCGCGTTTACGAGATTATAAACGTGTTACAAAAGAACCCTCTCTCATAAGCGGCAAAGTCGCTTTATCTACTTTAATTTCTGAATTTAAATATAATTGGATGAATAAATGAACAACATACTTATTTTTGGTGCAAGCGGATTACTAGGGTCGACACTTTCTATAACATTATCTAAAAATAATAATGTGACTTGCACTCACAATCATCATGCATTTACTCAATCCAAAATTCGTTCTATTCATTGTAATGTTTTAAATAAAAAAGATTTAGATCATTTAATTTTAAATTCTAAACCAGATATCATTATTAACGCAGCGGCGGACACGAATGTAGATCGCTGTGAATCACATCGATCTGAATGTAAATTGATTAATACTGATTTTCCAAAGTTACTTTCTGCTATCTGTAATGAACAAAATATCTACTTGATCCACTTTTCTACTGATGCTTTTTTTGATGGATCTAAAAATTTCTATTCAGAAGAAGACACCCCAAAACCAATGAATTTTTATGCGGAAAGCAAGCTACAAGCCGAGCAACACATTATTTCAAACCACGATTTATATTGCATAGTGCGAACCAATCTTTTTGGATGGAATTATCAAAATAAATTATCAATCTCTGAATGGTTTTTAAGAGAATTAAGAGCTAATAAACAAATCACTGGTTTTAATGACGTGTTTTTTACTCCCATTCTCACTATGACGCTTTCTGATATTGTCGAACAAATTATTTCTAATAAACTTAAAGGAATTTATCATGCTGGCTCTCCAACATCGATTTCAAAATATGACTTTGGCATTCAACTAGCTAAATTATTTTACCTGAATGAAAAACTCATTAAACCAATTTCAGTAGAAGACGTTAAACTCTCCGCGAAGCGATCTAAAAACATGTCACTCGATTCTACGAAGCTACATCGTTCACTTCCTGGTTTAAGCTATACACTACAGAGTGATCTTCAGCTTTTTAAAAAATTGGAAGATACTGGTTGGGTTAATAAATTCAAATCTTCCTTATTATAATATATTTTTACTTTACTTAACTCTTTAAGATTTATAGTCTTTTGTTGTGTTTTTTAAAAAAATTCCGAAACCTGTCGAAGAAATATTTGATTCTTTATTAACTGACCGTTTTTATTTTTGTGATGTGGGAGCACGCGATGGCTTAGCTCATCCATGGAGTTTATTTAAAAAATATATCTCAACCATAAGTTTTGAACCAGATCCGGATGAATATACTTCGCTTTTATCTAAGTTAAATCATAATGATCTTCTTCTTCAAAATGCATTGGCAGAAATAAATGGAAGCAAAAATTTTTATTTAACAAAAAATAGGGGCTGCTCTTCTTTATATCGTCCTAATTCAGACTTACTAAATAATTTTCCAGATCATGACCGCTTCACAATTGAGCGGACCCTAACAATAGATACCGTTAAGTTAGATGATCTAATTCAACAGAATAAAATAAATACTCTTCACTTTATTAAATTAGACACACAAGGTTCTGAATTAGATATTTTAAAAGGGGCATTACCATCAATTTTAAAAAATCTAGTCGGCATTGAACTTGAAGTAGAATTTCAGGAAATGTATAAAGGCCAACCTACCTTCTCTGAAGTAGATCAATTTATAAGAACTAATTTTGACATGCAATTAATGGATTTGAGACAAACGCACTGGAAATATTCATCAAAATCAATGCCTGGAAGCCCTAAAGGACAACTCATTTTTGGTGATGCTTTGTATTTTTTTAACTTACTGTCTCTCGAAAATAAATTACTAGGTATGGAATTAAAAAATGCACAAGTATTTCTACATCATTTACTACTAACCAGTTTTGTTTACGGGTTTTTGGACTACACACTTCACGTCCTTAACTTAAATATTACAAAAAAAATTTTTCAGGATGAAACAATTCAGTCTTGGAAGAAAATAATTCAATTATCAGGCAATTCAATCTCACCATATATTTTTAAAGGCCATAGATTTACTAAAATTATCCATACATTTTCAGATTTCGTTTATTCAATATATCGACTGTTTCAGAGAACACATGAGAGCTGGGGCACTTCATCTGGACGATTAGGTTCGATTAAACGATGGCTCTGGTTTGAGTAACAAGATTTTACAAGTCCCCTGTAATTGGCCGAAGAACGATCTCTTCAACCGAGGTTCTTGTTGGCTGAAAAAATGCATCAACAATTGATTTTGCGATGTCCTCTGCCTTCATCATTCTTTGTTTCATTTTATCTGGTATATTTCCCCACATTGGAGTTTCAACAGCACCAGGCATGACATTGGTTACCCTAATATTATTTTTGTAACCATACAATCTAAGTACTTCAAGAAATCCTTTTTGAGCAAATTTACTCATACAATAAATTGCACTTTGTTCAAAAGGCTTTTCAGCTGCAACCGAAGTTACAAAAATGATGTGACCCCTTTTTCTCGCTTGCATGACTTCGAATACTTTTTGAGTAAGAAAGAATGTTCCCTTTAAATTGGTCCCCATTACGTATTCAAAGTCTTTTTCACTTAAGTCTAGAAAATCTCCAAACCGTCCCACACCCGCATTATTTATTAGACAATCTATTTTACCAAATAATTTAATCGTGTCGTTAATCACTTTATGTATGAAATTTAAATTTGAAATATCGCCGCATAAACCGTAAGCATCAACCCCTGCGGCCTGACATTCTTTTTTTACTTCATCGAGATCTTTCGCGGTCCTTGATATGAGCACAAGGTGAGGTAAAAAATTTCCCGCATCAAACAGTACTCTTTCGCAGAGTTCAGCGACAATGGCGCGTCCAATTCCCTTACCTGCGCCTGTAATGATTATGACAGGCCGATCTGTTGTAAAAGGTTGTAATGATATTTTTTTAGTTGCTTTTTTCGCCATTAACGAGAAGTTTAGTATAAATGAAAAAAGAAATCTATCGTATCCATCTCTCTAAAGAGAATTTTAAGTTTTCATCGGCACATATGACCGTATTTCCAAATGGAACAAAAGAATCAATCCATGGGCATAACTTTCAAGTCAAGCTATGCGTAGATACATACGCGGCTAGTGTTGATAAAATGATCATGTTCAGCAGCATTAAGTCTAAAGTTAAATCAGTATGCAAACGTCTTGATGAAAAATTATTATTACCCTCAAAATGCAAACACCTAATCATTCACACCAAAAATAAAAAAAATACATCATTTTCTTTGTGTAAAAAAAATTACACGATTCCAACTGACGAGATCGTTTTTCTTAATTTAGATAATATTACAACAGAACTGCTAGCGGAGTACGTTTACAAAGAACTTCAACATTCATTTGATCATAAATTAAAATCAAAAATTAAATCTATTCGAGTTACTGTTCAAGAATCGCCTGGGCAAGGCGCTGAATATTTTATTGAGTGAACTATAGCTTCTTAAATATTTTTTTTAAATATGGTAAGTATTTTCTATAAAGAACGCCTCTTTCAGTTTGCTCTCCATAACACCTTAAACACACATCTTCTTTATTAAGATTTACAGATCTTAGATTCTCAAAAAAACCAGTGTTGCTTTCGAGCACTTCATTTAACGTCTGAGTGTTGGCGTTGCCGAGTTTAATCTCTGGTTCATACATCATACAACAAGGAACAACATTCCCATCTGCAAGTACACCTAGAATTTTTTTATCACAACCGAATGGTGTTTTTGTTTTTTTAAAATCCCTTAGCATGTAACCATAAATAAATGGTTTGATTTTAATATAGATATTGTCTGCTAGTTTAATGCCTTCATTTTCAACATAAACAGCGCCCGCTGTCCGTAATATTTTTTTTACATTTTCTTTTTCAAATTTAAATCGAGGATCAAATTTGGATAAATTCTGAATAAAATCAAAAATCTGAACTTCAAGCTGTCTGATGGTGCGTGGCACAGCCTTATCTCCAGTGGAGAGGCCAACGATTTTATTATAAACATATCGTTTTAATGAAATTAGATTGCACCCGATATCAAGATCAATATGAGTTTTTGAACCATGAGCCTCTTTAAGAAAAGAAAACAACCCTTTACAATACTGTTCCAAGGTCATTTTTATTCCTCTAGCTTTTGAAAATTTCTTGGGATCAATTGTTTGAACAGAAATTTTAATATACGTAAGTCCTGTTTCGAGAAGTTTTTTACGTATTGCTTCTTGTCCAAGCAAAAGTCCGTTCGTAGTTAACTTAACCTTAATCCCTTTGTTTTCTGCATATTTTATAAAACTAAATATTCTTGGATCAAGCAAAGGCTCGTTATATTGATTAAATAATAAGTACTCAAAGCCTTTTTGGTTTGGATCAATTTGATCTATCAATCTATAAACAGCACTCTCTGATAGCTCTGATTTTTTATCTTCTTTGACTGGATATGGACAAAAGGTGCATGCCATATTGCAATTCCCTTTTGTTTCAATTTCAATAATATTGTAACCAAATTCATTTAACTTTGCTTTTTGCAGTTCCATAATTTACCTAAATATAAATTTTCATTAAAATAATACACCCATATTACTTTTAATATAAAGTATATAAAGCATCCTCTGAGCTTTGATTTGTATAAATATTATTTAGCATTTTATCATTCTTGATTAAAACCCTAAATCTTTCAAAAATCTTAAAACTATATAGCCTTGATAAGAGCATATATAATGTCTGTTTTTTACTCTTAATTTCAGCTTTTGCCATTGATTGCGTTAAAAAAGATTCATTCACTTTTCCAGACATAAAAGCCTGTCCCATATCATTCCATGCACTCAAACTAATAACTATATTAGGCTTTTCATAACCATTTTTAATCAAATATTTATACAATTTAATTTCTTGAGCAGATGTAAATCCCAACATCCCAAAATTATACACCATATAAGAAGTTTTATTATTATTTTTATTAAGCACTCTGCTTAAATGACTTGCGATTGTATTAGAGTCGTCTGTAGCGCCCAGTCCATACGAAACAGAGCCACCAAAAATCCAAATAATCTTTTTTTTCTCTCTTGGTTCTGTTGGATTAACTGTGAGTCGAAATCCAGTTTCCTCAATCGTCAATCCTTTTAAATTTTGATTTTTAATGGGGACAAGTCCAATATCATTCAACATACTCTGTTTAAATACCCCATGAAATGCAGAGTAATAGTTTTTATTTAAAACAAACCTTGAAAGTTCATTTGGCAGTAATAATTCTATAATTTTATTTTCAGATTTATTTGAAGTTTTTACATAATGAAGGATCAACTGCTTTAAGTTTTTAAATCCACCTCGTTCAATTCGTTGTTGAATTGTATAAATCTCATTTTCGCTCTCTTTTGATAGCAAATAAAATGAATATAAAAATTTAAGAGAAAATGGCAAATTACGAAAACGATATAATCTAAAAATACTTTCAAATATGGCGGGTGCGAGCAGTAATATTAATATCTTCATTGTTTTGATTGAATAACTTCTGCAATTTTATTTGCAATTAATTCATACCCTACATCAGAGTTATGCATATGATCGATATAAATTTCTCCATTCACACGATCGAAAACATTTGTAATGTCTATAATTTCTTCATTCTGCTTAGAGTTCATTTTTAAATATCCGTAATAGGTATTTAGTGAATCAAAAAGTGAAATGCCTTTTGTATTTTTGGAGTTCTTGTTGTGCCGGTTTGTTTGAAGGTCAAAAGATGATAAATCTCTGTTTGAACCTTCGTTATATGGTTGAATAAAGCAAAAAAAACTCGCACCTGCTTCATTCGATATTTCTTTAAATTCTGAAATATTTTTTAAGTATTGTGAGGCGACATCTTTTGTATCGACAGGAGGGGTTGCGTGCACTGGATAAATTTCAGGGGTCTTTATACTATATCTAAAAGCATTCCATGTATTTTTTAACATACTAAGCAAATTCATTTTAATTATTTTTGGGCTCATTTAACTGTAACGGCTGTTCATACGCTAGTTTTTCGATCGATGAATTATAATGTGACAAATGCGTTGTGGCCTTACTGTAAGAGTCTTGTGCCTTGGTCAGTTTTTCACCTAAGTCATCGAAGCGTTTTTTAAAATCATCAAGATGATCTCTCGCGTTTTGTATTTGCTGAATCGTTTTTTGTACACCTTTTGCCATTTCATAATACTGCATTGATTTACCAATCGAATTAATGGTAATGGCTAATGTATTTGGAGAAACGGGAAATACTTTCTGTTCAGTAATTTGTCGCCAAAGATCATTGTCACGAATGACTTCAAAATATAGCGTTTCAGATGGCAAATACATGAGCGCGTAGTCTGTTGTGCCAAGCTTAGGCTTAATGTATTTGTTCTTAATTTCTTTCGCATTTTGTTTTGTAATTTCGCTCAACCTTTTTCTTGCTGCCTTTAATGCATCTACATCTGAGGTGTTTTCAAATAATGCAGACACTTGCTCCATGTTGAATTTACAGTCGATCGGTAAAACTAAATTTAAATGAGGAAACTTAATTACAAAATCAACTAAGGCACCTTCGATTTGATATTGAGATTCATAAAAGCCAGCAGGTAAAAAATCAGCAAGTAATCGATCAAGTGATCCTTCACCAATAATTTTTCCACGTAGATGCGGTAGATTTAAAACATTATTTAACTCTTGTATTGAATTTCCAACTTGGTTTAATCCGGAAAGCTGTTTTTCAGCTCCAATTAAAAGCTCTTGAACTTTTTGAAAGTGCGAAAAACCATCCTGAAGATTTTTATCAAGTTTCACTTGCACTTCTTTTCCAATGGTTTCTAAACGATTACTTACTTTTGCCTCAAGGGTTGTAAATTTTCCTTCTAATCCTGTCGTAGTTTTTGAAAGCTCTTCACGTAAGTCTTTTCCAAGTACATTAAATCGTTCAAACATTTTTTCTGAAATTTCATTTCGTGTGTCACTGGATGATTTTGCAATTCCAGAAGAAATATCCATTAAGTTTTTTGTAATTCCATCGCCGCTGCGCATCTTGATAATAAATACGAGGGCTAAAATTGAAGTAATTGATGAAACCAAGCAAAGAAGAATAACAAACGTCATGTTGGGCATATCACCACAAAAACATCACTAGATAAATACCCAAAATTAAGCTAAAAAAGCTCACCTCGAGGTAAAAAATATGAGCAATAAACATGTAATCTGTACGATGCAGGGCGTAGGAAGAGTTCATCCTCCTAAAAAACAGGTCTTGAAAGACATCTATTTGTCTTACTATTACGGTGCAAAAATTGGAGTTTTAGGACTGAATGGTTCTGGCAAAAGCTCACTTTTACGTATCATGGCTGGAATCGATGAGGGTTATTTAGGAACCATGACTTATGCCAAGGGATATTCTGTTGGCTATCTCGAACAAGAACCTCAACTTGATAAAAATAAAACTGTTAAAGAAGTTGTCGAAGAAGGTGTCGCAGACATTTTAAAGCTTAAAAAAGACTTTGAAGATATTTCATCTAAATTCACAGAAGACATGGATCCGGACGACATGGAAAAACTCATCAACCGGCAGGCAGATCTTCAAGATAAACTTGAGCAAGCCGGGGCATGGGATTTAGACGCGCGCCTTGATTTAGCAATGGACGCACTTCGTTGCCCTCCCGCAGACGCAAAAATAGAAAAACTCTCTGGGGGAGAAAAACGTCGTGTAGCACTTTGTAGATTATTATTAAGCGAACCAGACGTATTACTACTCGATGAGCCAACAAACCATTTAGACGCAGAATCAGTTCATTGGCTTGAACAGCATCTTCAACGTTATGAAGGCACTGTTATTGCCGTTACTCACGACCGCTATTTTTTGGACAATGCAGCTGGCTGGATATTAGAGCTTGATCGCGGTGAAGGCATTCCCTACGAAGGAAATTATTCTTCGTGGCTCGAACAAAAACAAAAACGACTCGAGGTTGAAGAAAAGCAACAAAATAAATTAGCAAAAACTTTGGCTAAAGAGCTGGAGTGGGTTCGATCTTCCGCAAAAGCACGTCATGCAAAATCCAAAGCGAGAATGCAAGCTTACGATACATTGGTCGCACAACAACAAGACAAGCGTGACGAAGACATTGAAATTTACATTCCACCCGGTCCACGTTTAGGGGAAAATGTTATTGAAGCTAAAAATG
>CAZPTV010000015.1:0-11599 GCA_964589335.1 uncultured Bacteriovoracaceae bacterium | reverse complement strand
TTGTTCTTCTTTGGTTAAATTACATGCGCTTAATGCAAACGAAATTAAAAGCGCAAACGCACTAGTATTGTAATATCCAAACTTTACTTTCGTCTTCCTAACCATTAAACGAACCCCTTTGCCCCTAAAAAATTTAACGATTAAACACTTTTCCCCATTGGAAGCGTTGCTACCAATTTTCCTGCTGAATTTTTCGAAACGACTGAGATATCATTTGGTGTTGGAGAAGGTATTCCCAATGCTGTTGAAACTGTGCTCGCAACATTACCGATACGAAGCTCTTGATTTGAGTTTTCAACGATAGATGCACCTTTTCCAAAACAACCTAAGTAGCCACTATTAGTTTCAGATTTAATATTCCCTGCAAGAGTTAAATTTTGAACCATTCCAGAGAACCATGAAACGACACTGCTTTCATATCCATGGTCAGAGCCTTTTCTATCAGCTCGAGCTGTACGGTTAAAATCTCCAGAAGTTTGAATCATTGTTTTATCGAATAAATTTCCGCCACCCGGAACAGCGGTAGCCTTAAGTCTTGTAATTAATTCATTCATACATGCCATGTATGCTCGAGTATATTTTGCCATGACAACAAGTTGTAAGTCAGAACCGGTTGAATGCATATCTAACCCGAATCCCCAAGATTTGTCTGCAGTTGTACCAGATGAATCTGTGTAGGATTGTAATTTTACGTTTTCAACTCCACCGATTGCTATATTTAAAGTAGAGCTGTAACCAGAAGTTAACATAAATTCTGCTACAGCCATTCCACCTGCAAGATTTGAAATCGTTACATTTGGTATATAGGATGAAGTAAAAATCGCGTTGAAATTAGAACCTGTGTAATATTGTGAATCACCAACACCACTTTTTAAATTATTGTTAATTCCAGGCAAGGTAACTGTTTCTACATTAGGTAGAAAAAAAGCACTTTCAGTAAAAGATCTGAAGATTAATGTTTGATACTTGGCTTTTAATGTTGTGAATGCAGTTTGAAGATTTCCGAATGCAGTCATCATTAGGCTTTGAGCATTTTGTCTTTGAGTATATGAATTAGGTAAGTACTCATGTTTAGCAGCCGCATTTGTTTGCATTGCACTCATCACGTTGTTTATCGCAGTACGAACAGAAGCATTACTAATTTCTTTGAGCCCGGAAGCATTGTTAAAAGGATTCAATGCATCGGTCAGTGGATTATCTCTACCCAGATGCATATTGGTTAACCCTTTTGCAGAAACAAAAGGAACTGGTCCTGTGCCAAAATTTCCTGAATAAGAAACTGATGGAATAGGTGTTAATGCTGCATCAGCAACTAAACCAGTTAATGATGGTTTACCTGAAACAGGAAGGACTTGCATTTGTGGGCCAATAGTATGTGAATCAATTTTTTGATCAATTCCCATAGCAATGAGCATGTTTGGAGCAAGTGTCGACATTGCAACTGAACCACCACTTGAAGTTGGTATATTCGAAGCCCACGTTGAAGGCATTAGTATTCCATTAAAATTTGAATTTGAGTAAGTATCATAGACTAAATTCAAATTTGCATCAAAACGAGTTCCTGCAGTTGCATTTTGTGTGAACGGGCTAGTTGAAAGTGGTTTTAAAGGTAAGTCCATACACCAGCGAGGTGCCCCGCCAAGCATAAGAAAATTTACAAACTTAAAGTCAGCTGTAATTCCAGCTGCATGCGCTGAATTTCTTCTGAACATTTCATCAAAAAGACCTGCAATAAAAATTTTAGCAGGATTTAGATACATTAATCCACCCGTACCTAAGACCATCTTGCGAAGAAAATCACGTCTTAAATTTTCATTTTTTATGTCGTAATTATTATTTTTTCTCTTTTTCATTTTATTTCTTTCCTTAAATTTATTGACCTAAGTTTGGTGAAACAAATGCATTAGAACTAATAATTTCTTGAATTAAACTACGAATGCTCTGACTAGATTTTAAGTTTAATCCGTATTGAATAACATTGTTCCTGTGAAAAGTACCGCCTGCAGTAAGATTTAAAGGATACTCTGTATTTCCAACATCTCCTAAATTTACACTGATACCAGTTAGAAATTTATAATATTTTGAAGCTGTACAAGCATAGAAATCATTTTTTTCAGCGATTCGAGTTGCAAGATCATTTAATCCGTTCACACCAACCGACACAAGAGTGCCGTCATATGAACGATAATATAACCAACCTTTTGGAGCTCGAGTATAAAAGTTGCCATCATCTGAAGTCGGAAAAACATTTGCAACAGGATCAGAACTTAGATCTGTGCCTGTTGGAGTTCTTACAGCAAAATAGGTAATTCCATTTATTGAACCTGAAGATCGGCGTGATTTGTGATTTCGAATTGCAGATGCCATTTTATCCATGGATGAATGACAAGTAACACAACTCGCACCATTACGAAAAGGAAGCGGAGAAGAAGTGCTAACTTCGGCAGTTACATCTGAGACGCGAAGTAATGGTAAATCTCGACACAGTAAATCTTTATAAACATACTTTGCCCAACGACGATGGTGATAGGTTCCGCCGTTGTCCTGAAAACCTAATCTTGCAATTGTAGAGTCTAAATAAGATTGTGTTCCAATTATTCCTGCTCCAGTATTTACATTCATATTAGTATTGGTGAATCCTGTTCCACCGAGAGGAGAAGGATTGATATTGACCGCAGTATCTTGTTGAAAGCCCTGCAAAAGTCCTTCTTTTGCTATGACTGTCGGTGTATATGGTACATCTGCATAATTTGCGTCTTGATAGGCAAATGATAGACCAACATATGGATTAGTTAAAGTGACTGTTGAATTTGCAGTTGCTTGGCGTATGGATCGATAAGACTTTGGATCAGTTAAAATTTGAGAAAAAGTTTGATTTGGTTTTAATGCAAAATATGTCCAAGCATTTGCAGATTCATAAGTATCAATTAAATTTGCTGTCGAATTTTCATCCATTGCATTAAAAAAATCTGGAGCACTTAAAAAACCACGATGAACTTCGTGAAGTTTTCTTAAAAGCTTTAATGCTCTTGTGTTATTAATATCTACTTTATTATCAGACAAAAGTGCGGCTTCATCCCAAAGTTGCATACAAGCTGCAGTCCCTGTTAATGTTCCTGCTTTTATTTGAGAAACTCTCGGATCATTAAGAGGTGCGCGGGTGCTTGTAAATCTTTCATGACAATTGAAATATCGTTTAACTTCAACTGGAACATCAGCTTTAACAATATTTGTATTTAAGAAAATTAATGAAATGAATAAGCTAAAAAAGAAATGATTATTCATGTTTATGTTAAACCCTCATTATTACCCAATATTCCTAATTATATTATAGATTTGAAATGCCGCAAGAAATAAACCCCATTAAAATCATACTCAACCAGTGGGGTATAATGAGCGATTTATCGTATTTTAGATTGTATATAATATAGGCATTTTTTTCCCAGCTAAATGAAATAACTAAGAATAATCAAAATTGATCCTCGTTAATAAAATTTTTTATAAAGAATATTTAATAATGAAAGATGAAATCGAATATATTCATTATATTAAATTGTGCAGATATTAAAAAGAGTTTAATATTATGTTTTTAAAACCTATTTAATGCTGAAAGGATTTGGCAATGAAGAAGAAAATTTTTCAAAGTTTAACAATTTTATTATTACCCGTTGTATCTCATGCATGGAATGAAGCATCGAGTATGAAACTTTTTGCAGATGAAGGAAGATTTACATTCAGTCCTAGCTTGAATACATCGTTAAGCAATAAAGCAAATACAGCTGATGGAACAGGTGGAAGAGCTATATCTACAGAAACCTTTAAAGGATATAACTTAGGATTAGAAGCAGAATATGGTTTCATGAAGAATTTTGCTTTCAGAGCTGAGACATCTTTTGATTTTTTTCAGTATTATAATTCTGCACCTACATCGGGAACCAAAACCAGAGTCAATAAAGCAGGTGGTTTTAATGATCCATCAATTACGTTAAGAAATAGAATGATTAATGGTGAGTGGACGATGGATTGGTTTTTTCAATGGGAATCAGAGTTAAAAATGAAAACTCTTTCTACGTCAACCAACACTGGAAACGCTTATTATATAGATAGGACAGGTCAAACATTTAATTTCGGTACTGATATGACAACTGACGTGGCGTCAGATCTTGAGTTTGGTATGAGGCCATACATATCATTATCAACGGGTGCTGATTTTGATTCTACTTCTAAGAATTTGAATAATGGAGCTACTACGACCACAAAGCTTACAGGTTCATCTTCTTTTCGTTATGGATTAAATGCTAAAGTTAGAAAGCACATTGATAAATTATTTGGTCAATTTGGTTTAGATTTAAATTCACCAAAAAAATATGAAGCGACTTTAAATTCATTAGAAGTGAATTCCGGCAATACAACGGTAATTACAACTTTTAAAGATTCGAAGTCTTATAGAAAGCTTCCATTGATGCTTTCTCCGAGTTTAATGTTTGGTTATAAACTTACTGATAATGATGCTGTAAACATGAATCTTCAGTATAGCTCTTATACATTTGAAACTTGGTCAGAAACAAATAATTCGATCTCTCCAGGAACAAAGCAAAAAGTAAGCGTTAAGGATTGGGCGCTTTCATTTGGCTATGTAAAACATATTTAATAGTAAGATATTAAGTTTTATTAAAAAGGCATACGTGGTATTCCACGTATGCCTTTTTTAATTTTAAGATTACAATCTCAATGTTATTCCGGCAAAAACACCTTGTCCGTTTAATTTAACAGAGTTCAATGAAAGCCTTGTCATTTCATAGCCCAAAATCGGCTTAGCTTTCCAATTCATGGCTCCTACTTCTGATGTAATGTTGAATATTAACGGAGTCGATGTAAATGATTCGCCATTTGATAGAGGTGAGTCTTGAATTAAAACAAGTGTAGGATCTAGCCCAAAGCTAAATGAAAAATTCAATAATGGATTTAATTGTTTAACAACCTTGATTGAAAAATTTAAACTTAAAATCGATCCTTCTTGTGTGAAGTTTCTTTTTTGAGAGAAATAATTTGTAACCCCTTCACGAGAGATCGAGGTATAGCGCAAACCGCTTCCAAAATATATTGAATCTAATATTGAGATTGAATCGTTAAATATTTGTAAGTGTAGTGTTGGTAGTTCGGTTCTAGAAAATTCAGACGTATTTATTTCAGATGTTGGCATTAGGTTTTTGGGAGACCAACTAGAAGCCATGAAACTTATGGATGATTTTATTTCTTTCTGTTCAGTATGAACACGATCATTAGATTTCGTTGTTTGTGTAATTGGAATCCTAATCGTTTCTGCATGAAGAGATATTGGTAAAATAAATGCTAATAATATTATACGAATCATATATTCCTCTTATTTGAATTTAGGTGTTAATTTTCCTGAATAAAGCACACCCACACGATTCAGAATGTATTTGCAATCCCAACCGTCTTCTTCGCTACAATCAATCATCATTGCATTGTTTTCTCCATTTGTTTGAACGGTTCGTAATCCATATAGTTTACCGCGATCGGCATCCCAAGTTGCGTTTTGAAAAAATATAGAGACTAAACCGTTTCCAATATTTAGCGTAGCGTCTACAATTTTAAGTGGGGTAAAATAGTCTAATAGTGAAATCTCTGAAGTTGAAGCTGAAGACATAACAATGAGCTCGGCATTTTGATCGTTACCAAAATTATCTCTTAATTTTCCGATAAAATCGAAAAGAGAAACCTGAGAATGACCGGGTTGCAAGCTTTTCATAGCGTTCTTCGTTGAGTTTGCATCTTGTTCGCTTACACGTTTTAGTAGAATAGTTTTTCGAGTGTTGGGATAATCACGATTTTCAACAATAGCATTGAATTCATTGTTTTCAATTTGACCGATGACGTCGATAATATTTTTTTTATTGTTTCGATCATTGACTTCGAGCTCAAGATGAATGTCGTTACTCATTTTATCATAGAACCCATGACTAAAGGATGTACTTGCAAGATGGTCACTTAATACCGATAATCGACCATCAACGGTAGCTTCGCGAATTGCACCTGAACTTGGATTGTCTAAAATTCTTGATCCTGCCCTGATTTCAATCTGCATGGTCTGTTTGGAATCAGTTTGATTATCTAATTTGACTGATCCTTCATAAATTCCAGAAATTGCATCAATTTTTGCAATATTTTCAGAATCTTTTTGACGTTGCCAGTCTTCAAGATTTTTATCTTTTGAACACGAAATTAAAGTTAAGATAAATAATAAAATAAATTTATTATATTTAGTCATGGCTTGTCTCCTTGTTTAATACTTTCATACGTAGAAATAATTTGATTTTGTGAATAACCTTGAGCATCTAAGAAATCGCTATAAGAAATCCAGGCATTATATTTGGATTCATCATATGCAATACGAGCGTCGAGATAGTTTTGTTGAATGGTTAAATACTGAGAATAATCTAATATTGAATATTTATAATTTTTTTCAGCTTCTTTGAGCGACATGGTTGCGAGTTGAAAGGCCTCTTTGGTTGAATACAAAAGCGTGATTGCATTCTTAAATTTTTCTTTTGTTTGAAATTGAATTAATTCTTTATTTTCTTGAAGTGCTTGTACTTGATACTCAAGTTCTTTATTTTTTGCTTCGAGAGCATTTCGATCGTAAAAAGATGATAGGCCTGAAAAAAGAGGTACAGATAATTGAAGCCCCATACTCCACGCTGTAAAATTAGAGTCAATAATATCAATTTTACGATAGGTGGCGCGTCCAATTGTACCAACAAAATTTAATTGCGGATAATGTCCAGACAACTGAACTTCTTTTTTGTATTCAGATTGTTCTTTTTGCAAAATAAGTTTTTCTAAATCAGGATACTGAGATTTATCATTAGTGGGGTTAGATATATCTTTAGGCAAATCTACCAATGATCCTTCAAGAGTAAGATGATCTAAAGATTGCAAATGTATTTTATTGGCTAGTTCAGCGCTTAAAGAGTGCAGTTCATTTTCAGCTTGGGTAATTTTAGGTAGCAAACTAGCAAGTACAGTTTTAGCTTGTAAAACATCTAATAATTGAGAACGTCCTGTGTTTTTCCGTTTTTCAGTGTATGCAAGACCTTGACGTTCAATTTTTTCAACTTCTTTTAAACTAGATATTTTTTTATTTAATAAAAGTGTTTTTAAAAATAACTGTAATGTTTGTCTTGTGATAATTCTTTCGGTGTGGATCTCAGACATTTTTTGTTGTTCAATATTCAGAGATGCAAATTTATATCCAGCCCATAATGCGCCACCGCGGTATATCGGTTGAATAAGTTTTAATTGTCCATTGTAATAGTTATATGATTCTCCTCCGAATGGTGCGCTACCTGTTAATCCCACTGCATCTTTACGAAGACTAGCATTCAATTCAGCACTGATATTTGGAAACACATACCCGATAGCGCTTTTATAATTTTGCTCTGCTTCGATAGTTTTTTGTTTTTCAGCTTTCATTGAATAATCTGTTTCAATTGCGCTTTTGATCGCTTTGGACAAAGTTAGTGATTCGTCTGCGAATGCATTTAGGGATAAAATAAAAAATAAAATAATCTTCATGCAATCGCCTCAGCATTTGCAGAGTTGTTTTTGTGTTTATTAAATTTTTTAGATTTTATTTGAGCAAATAAACTATAAACACAAGGTACAACAATTAAAGTAAGTATCGTAGAAACAAACACACCTCCAATAACAGCGACAGCCATTGGCACTCTTGTTTCTGCGCCGGGGCCAAAGGCCAACGCAGGTGGAATGGCCCCAGCTATAGTTGCAAATGAGGTCATTAATATGGGTCTTAATCGTATTGGACAGGCGATTAAGAGGGATTCATCTACGGGAAGCTTCTTTTCTTGAAGTGTATGATTTGTAAATTCAACTAATAATATAGAGTTCTTTTTAACGATTCCCATGAGTAGAATTAAGCCGATAAAACTAAAAATATTTAAAGAATTTCCGGTAAGCCATAGAGCCATAAAAGCCCCCGATAAAGAAAAAGGCAGAGCCATAAGTACGGTGACTGGATCTAAGAAACTGTTAAATTGAGATGCAAGTACCATATACGCAACTATCAAACCAAGAATCAGTGCAAACTTTAGGTCCGAAAAAGATTCTTTAAATGATTGTGCACTACCACTCATGACGACATGGTAATTTTCAGGAAGTGCATCTTTTGATAGTTTTTGAACAGCCTCTAAAGCAGCCGCTTGAGATTTGCCTTGTTTGATATTTGCAAATACATTAATTGCTCGTTCTCGGTCTAATCTTGAGATTTGAGATAAACTGGGCTTCTCTTCTAAACTTACAACATCGGCAAGACGAACGAGTTCACCGCGGTTATTTCGTACATATAATTTTTTAATTTGATCAGCACGATCACGTTCTTCGGAATCTAGGCGCACGCGAATATCGTTTCTCCTGCCGTGCGAAGAAAATTTACCTTGAACTTTTCCACCTATTAAAACGTTTACTGTTTCTGAGATTGCATTAATGCTGACTCCACGCTGTGCTGCCTTTACGCGATCTGGGATAATTCTAATTTCTGGTTTACCTAGTTGATAGTCAGAATCAATGTCAGTGACTAAGTCTGTAGCTTTTAATTTATCCATTAATATTTGAGAATTTTTAGCGAGTACATCCCAGTCAGGTCCACGTATAGAAAACTCTACGGGAAATCCTCTTGATGCAGTAAACCCTCGCATCGACAAATCTTGCATAAATACTTTTAATTCTTTTAATTTAAAAACTTCTTTTCTCAAATAGTCCATAAATTCAATTTGAGTAAATTCTTTTTTACGATCCGCTCTAATTCCACGTTGTCCTTTAGGTTTCATAGTAACAAAAATCATTCCTGAATTTACTTCTCCGCCACCAAATCCGCCAACCGCTGCATAATATCGAAGTACTTCAGGTTGCTTGGTTATAAACTCTTCAACGGTTAAGAATTTTTTATTTGTAAATGCCATTGATGAATCAGTAGGTGTTTGAAGACGCATTAAGAATGCACTTTGATCTTGAGCAGGAGAAAATTCTTTATTTACTTTCGTTGCAGAAAACATAGATAGAAAAAAGAATATCAATGATGAAATAACGACCATTACTCGGTGCTTTAATGCCCAACGGAGAGTACGGTGGTAAGTTGAAGCTAGATTATGAAAGGTAGATTCAACAAATCTTCCAAAACGAGACGAGCGGTTTGTAGACTCTACAAATTGAGAGCATCTCATGGGTGTAAGGGTTAATGCTTCAAGAAGAGAAATTGCAACTGCAACGGTCATCGTTACGCCAAATTGAAAAAAGAATTTTCCAATTACACCTCTCATAAATGCGACTGGTAAAAAAATGGCAATGATAGATATTGTGGCAGCCATAGCAGCAAATGAAATTTCTTTTGCTCCGATGAGAGCAGCTTCGATTTTAGTTTTTCCCATTTCCTTATATCGAACAATATTTTCAAGCACCATAATAGCGTCGTCAACAACGATGCCAATAGCTAAGCTTAATCCTAGAAGAGTAAAAGTATTTAAGGTAAATCCTAATGCAGATAATATTATAAATGCCCCAATTATTGATGTGGGAATGGCCATAAGAATATTTACAGTTGATGACCAAGAGCCAAGAAACATCCAGCAAACAACAGCAGTAAAAAGGGCCGATAAAATTAATGTAAAGTTCAACTCTCCGACAGATTCTTCAATAAATTTAGTCGTATCAAAGTTTAAGCCCATTGAATATTCTTTGGGTAGTGTCGTTTGTAATTCTGCAAGTCGTTTTTTTACTTGCTTTGCAACTTCAACAGCATTTGATCCGCGTTGTTTTCTAATTCCTAAACCAACAGAAGGTTTGCCGTTAAAACGAGAAATCCTTCTAATATCTGCAAGACCTTCTTCAATTTTTGCAATTTGATTGATTGCAATGGGATTATAATTAGGTCTTCCACCACGATTATTGACTACGATTTTTCCGAAATCATCTACATTTAAGGCTTCACCAAGAGTTCGAACATTATATTCAATTCGATCGGTTTCAATTTGACCTGCAGGAAGTTCATTGTGTTCACTTGAAAGCGTATCTAAGATATCGCCTGGGGTGAGTTCATATTTATTTAATTTATCGCTCGATAACCAAATTCTAAGATTCGGATCTATATATCCACCTAAAAAAACTTCTCCTACACCCGGAACGGTAGTGAATTTATCTTTTATGTGATCTCTTACGTAGCGCATGAGTTCGAGTAGATTTCCATCTTCTCTTGAAGCGGTTAACCAAAGGATGGGTTGATCGTCAGGATTTGTCTTTGTAATGACGGGTGGATCAATTTGTTTGGGTAAGAATTTTTGTGCTTGGGCAATTTTTGTTTGAATCTCTTGAAGTGCAACATCTATATTTCTTGAAAGATCAAATTCAATAGTAACTGTAGCGCTTCCATATCTTGCATATGCAGAGATGGACCGTACACCTTGTACTGACATTACTGCATCTTCGACCGCATCTAAGACATCTGATTCCATTACTTCTGGTGCAGCACCCTCATATCCAATTTGAACAGAGATGACCGGAAAGTCTACGTCAGGCATTTGACTTACGCCCATATTACGAAATGAGATCCAACCAAAAAAGATAAGTCCAAACATTAGCATCCATGCAAATACAGGTTTACGTATTGAAAGTTCAGAAATATTCACGTGGTAACCTTTGACAATAGAGTGAGGGCAGTTTTGAGTTGTTTCTTTTCATTTTCATTTAGTGAATCTAGTTTTCGAATGATTGAGTTTTCAGATTGATACTGTAATTTTTTATAAAGTATTTTTCCATTTTCAGATAAAATGATATCGACTTGTCTGCGGTCATTTGAATTATCACGAATTCGTTCAATCCAATTTTTTTCTTCCATTTGACTTAATAGTCTTGAAGTTGCAGGTAGACTCATGCCTGTAATATTTGCGATATCGGTAATATTCATTCTGCCCATATCAAGGTGGCAGATAATTCGAAATTGAGTCATTGTCATATCTTTTGGAATATGTTTCTGAAATTCTAAGCGTAAATAGCGTACAGTGCGCGGAAGTGTATCCACTAAATGATGGGCTATTTGTCTGTCTTGCATGGGGGATGCTTCTCAAAAGTACTTAACAATTGCAATAGTTAACATTGTTAATTTTATGACTTTACAGTCTAAAAACGCTATGTCATAGAATGGCATGCTTCGCATTCTATTTTCTCTATTTATGTCGTTGTTATTTGTTTCATGTGTGATTGAAAATCCGCAAGAGATTCCAGGTAGTTACAATGGAATCTTAACACACAGATTGAATCAAAAAATTAATTCTGAGCGAGTCAAGGCAGAGGTAAGTTTCTTAAGCAAATCTGAAGCAAAAATTATATTGGTCCAACAGAATAATGAAAAAGTTGAAATTTTATTTGAAGATCAAGGTAAAAAAGCAAAATTAATTTCATCTTTGTTTGGTGAGGAGATCTTTTTTACGCAAGTTCAAGATGCGTGTTTTCAACTGCCTGAAAGTCGAGAAAATCCAACAGCAACTTCTGGTGAAATATGTTTTTC
>CAZPTV010000014.1:0-11805 GCA_964589335.1 uncultured Bacteriovoracaceae bacterium | reverse complement strand
CTTCAAGCTAACTGCAACTGGAAAAGTAAAATATAAAAAAGCTGGCAAGAGACACAATCAGGGTCACAGAAAAAATGCAAAAAACAAACTTGCTAAACGCAAGGGTGCATATGTTCATAAATCAAGTGAAGGGTTAGCGAAGGCTTGCCTCCCGTACGGTTTAGATTAATTAATTTTTTAAAAGGAGTCGAAAATGGCTAGAGCAAAACGTGGTTTTAAAGCACGTAGAAGAAGAAAAAAGCTTTTAGATAAAGCAGAAGGTTTTGTACACCGCCGGAAAAATACAATCCGTCGTGGTACTGAAGCTGTAGATCGCGCAATGAGATATGCATGGGAACATCGCCGTGCACGTAAACGTGATTTCAGACAGCTATGGATTGCGCGCATTAATGCGGCAGCCGTTTTAAATGGAATCAGCTACAGCACTTTCATCAACAAGTTAAAGCTAGCGAATATTAAGCTTGATCGCAAAATTCTTGCAGATTTAGCTGTTCGTGATCCGAATGCTTTTTCACTTGTTGTACAAGCTGCTGTTCAATAATTAGAACAACTTCTTTCATCGTTAATTCATCGACGTGAATCTCATCCAGAGAATTGAAGAAGTTGAAAAAGAGTGCATAAACGCCTTAGATCTCTGTAAAAATGAAACAGAGCTAGTGGCTGTAGAAAACAAGTACGTTTCAAAAAAAGGTGCCTTAAGTGAATTGCTTAAGGCGCTGAAAGACGTAGCCCCCGCAGATCGACCTGCTGTGGGTGCCAGAGCAAATGTAGCAAAATCAAAGATTGATGAAAAAATTACGAAACTTCGTAGTGCGTATCAAACAGCGTCGTTAAATGAAAAATTAAAAAACGAAAAAATAGATTTCACATTACCTTCAAAAAAAATTCCAATCGGTTCATTGCATCCCGTAGGAAAGGTTATTTTAGAGATTTCACAAATATTTAGAAAACTCGGTTTTGATTTATCAGAAGGTCCAGAAATAGATACAGAGTTTAATTGTTTTGATGCTTTAAATATTCCAGAAGACCATCCTGCTAGAGACATGCAAGATACATTTTATTTACCAAAAGAAATTAAAGAAAAAATTGTATTAAGAACTCAAACATCGACAGTGCAGACTCGTACAATGCTTTCTAAAAAGAAACCCCCGGTTCGAATTATTTCCCCTGGTGCGGTTTTTAGAAGTGATTATGATCAAACCCATTCGCCAATGTTTCATCAGATCGAGGGTTTATACGTAGACAAAGAAGTAAGTTTTGCTGAATTAAAAGGAACGCTTCTATATTTTGCAAAAGAAATGTTTGGTGCCGATGCTAAAATTAGACTTCGACCCAGTTATTTTCCTTTTGTCGAACCAGGGGCTGAAGTGGATGTTTGGTTTACAGATAAAACGAATTCAGCGGGTGGTAGATGGTTAGAAATTCTTGGTGCTGGAATGGTTCATCCAAATGTATTTAAAGCCGTTGGTTTTAATCCAGATGAATGCATGGGGTTCGCATTTGGACTCGGTGTAGAGCGAGTTGCAATGTTAAAATATGGCATTAATGATTTAAGATTATTATTTGAAAATGATCTACGCTTTTTAAAGCAATTCTCAGGATTCTAAAATGAAAATTAGTTTGAATTGGTTGTCCGATTACATTGATGTTGCACCACTAAAGAAAAATCTAAATGAAGTATTAGAAAAACTTACTTATCGAGGACTTGAAGTCGAAAATATAACGGATTTATCAAAGGGATTTGAAAAAGTAATTGTTGCAGAAATTCTCGAACGAAATAAACATCCCAATGCTGATCGTCTGAGTGTCTGTATGGTAAATATTTCAACGGACACAACTAAAAAAGAAATATTACAAATTGTTTGCGGTGCTCAAAACATGAAAGCTGGCGATCGTGTATGTCTTTCAATGGTTGGTGCCCATCTTCCGAATGGCGCTAAGATTGAAAAGGGAAAAATTCGCGACGTCGAGTCTTTTGGGATGCTTTGTTCTGAAGTTGAATTAGGGCTAGCTGATTCGAGTGAAGGAATATTAATCCTTCCAAAGGATGCACCAATCGGAAAAAATATTGGTGAATATTTAAAGAGAAATGATGTTGTTTTTGAAATCAATGTTACACCGAATCGAGGCGACGCATTGTCTTATATCGGTGTTGCTCGTGAAATAGCATCAATCACGAATCAAAAAATAAAATTTCCTATATTTGATAAGTTTAAAGAAGAAACGAAAAAAGCATCTGATAAAATTAAAGTTACAATCGATGATTCAGTTCAAAAAAATGATCTATGTTTGCAATACCATGCTAGGTATATTGAAAATATAAAAGTAGCACCATCTCCTGAATGGATGCAAACAAGACTAAAGTCTATCGGATTAAGACCAATCAACAATATTGTCGATATTACTAACTTTGTTCTTATGGAATGGGGTACCCCGTTGCATGCATTTGATTATAACAGAGTAAAAAATGGTACAATCAACGTTCGTTATGGAAAAAAGGGCGAAAAGCTACCATTGTTAGATAAGTCTGAAATTATATTAAATGATATGGACTTGGTTATTGCTGATCCAGAAAAGTCAATTGCCCTAGCTGGAGTAATGGGTGGAGGGAATTCAGAAGTAACGGATACGACGACTTCAATATTATTAGAAGCGGCTCAATTTGCACCAGGGACAGTGAGAAGATCATCAAAAACTCATCAGAAAAAATCAGATTCGTCACATCGTTTTGAAAGACAGATTGATTCACAGGCCGTTAGTATTGCTTCGCAAAGAGCTGCTAGTCTAATTCAGGAGTTATCAGGTGGAAAAATATTTTCAGGTACAGTGAGTGCGTATTCTCAAACAGGTAAGAAGAATTTAGAATTTAAGGGAGTCAGAAAGTGTAAGTTGGATGTTAAAAAGTTAAATCGATTTCTCGGTACCTCAGAATTGAGTCTAGATTTAACAAAAAAATTACTACAAGAAATTGAATTTAAATCAGAAGTTAAGTCTGAAATATTAGAGGTATCTATTCCAAGTTTTAGGCCCGATGTAGAGATGGAACAAGATCTTTTTGAAGAAGTTCTACGTGTATGGGGATATGATAAAGTTGAACCTAAAGTGCCTAGTTTACACCATTTGCCAGAGAGTACGAGTGCAGTTGATCTGCGAGCAGGAATCATTCAGAAAATTAAATCAGTATTTGTAATCAACGGCTTTTCAGAAGCTATGAATTACGCCTTTACTTCAAGAGACAAAAATACATTTTGGGGTGGGGAAAAATGTAAAGAATTTATAGTAGAACTCGCAAATCCATTAAATTTAGATTTTGCAGTGATGAAGACAAATTTAGTGTGTGGTTTATTTGATAATTTGAAAAATGCGTTTCACCATCAACAAAATGATGCCCGGTTTTTTGAAATTAGACCTGTTTATTTTAAAAATCAAAACTCAGAAACAGGTGTGCTTGAAGAGTGGAGAATTGCCGCGCTTCTTACTGGTAGGGCTTATAAAAATAAATTAGCAGCGCTCGATGATGGTGTTGATTTTCATGAAATGAAAGGTGTTCTTGAGACAATTCTAGACTGTTTAGGAATACGTGGTTTAAGACTTGAAGCGATTGATGCAAACGAAACCCGATTTCATCCGGCACAATCAGCAAAAATATTACTAGGAAAAGGTAATTGCGGGGTTGTTGGAAGAATTCATCCACAAATAGAAATTGAAAACAAAATAAAAACTCCAATATTTGTTTTAGAACTATCACTTGATCGAATTCTGGAGTTGGTAAAGACCGAACGCAAATACTCTGCAATCCCCAAGTTTCCTAAAGTCACAAGAGATTTTTCTTTGATTGTTCCCGAAGAAGTAGCTGCTGAAAAAATTATTCAAGCTACATTAAAGCATGGAAAACCTTTAATGGAGACCGTTCAAATCGTTGACCTTTACAAAGGCGATAAAATTGAATCGGGTAAAATGAGTCTATCGATTGCGATGGTACTCGCTGATCCCAATCGTACGCTAGAAGAAAAAGAAGTCGAAGGTGTTTTATCTAAAGTACTAACAGGTTTAGATAAAGATTTAGGCGTTAAACTAAGATCACAGTAATATTTCAAATTAAAAATACTACGGACAATTTGGTACGCCTGGATTAGGCATGACATTATACGTGGTCATTCCACCTGCAGTAACTGGAACGCACGACCAACAACCAACCATAGTATTATTGCAATTGCATGCTACAGCTGAATTATAAACCCCACTACTTTGAAAGCTATTTGCCGGATCATCACAGTGATCTGTACTTGGGTCTGCAATGCAGGCTGGGTGAATCGAAAAAGCTTTTAAAAAAGTATGCGAACCATTTGTATCGGTATAGTTAATAGTAATATTTTCAGTTGTAGGCTGAGATAATACAATTCCATCAACTCCAACTCTAATTCTACATTGTGCATTTGGAGCTAAAACAGTGGATGTCGTACACTGACCCATGCTACCTGTAGGCTGTAAGAGATCAAAATTTGCATAAGTTGGAAACGATAAGCTAGTCAGTTGGGCAGGTAAATTTCCAATATTCTTGATATGTGGTTGTATTTCACTTTTTCCGCATAATGGAAAAAGAGTACCAACCATGGCTAAGCTTGAAGTTGGAGTTGATCCTGTCAAGGTGCAATCTGTACGATATATTCTAGCCGGATTTGTAAGATAAGCATCAATTGTTGAAGCGTTATTATCATGATCATAAGTAACTTTGATTGGTACTTGTGAAATACCAGACTGTGAACTAGTCATTTTAATGCCAAAGCTACAAGTTAGACCTGGGCCTAATGCTGTTGTTCCAGCAATACATGGAGTTGTAATGCCCGTATTATCAATGACGTAAGTCGCATTTGCAGGACCAGTAACAAAATCTAATTCTATATGCTTTATTAAAGCAGGAAGTGAATTTGGTGCAAGATTTTTTAAAGTAAAAACTTTAGTCGCAGAATCTGTACAACCGCTACCGATCGCACCTGTAAAAGATTTAGTTGTGATATAGATATTAGGTACATATTGAATATTGGCATTTGTACTCATCGCAGGGACTACGCTTGCAGTAGAGGTTACGATGAGAGCTGTATTGATACCGTCTGAATATCTAATTTCAAAAATAGGTAATGTAGTTGGAGTCGCTGTAAAGCCTGTGGCTTGAGTTGTAATTTCAAATTCGCAAGACTCTTGTGGGTTTAAGACTTTTGTAAAACTTTGTACTACGGTATTTGAGCTTACCGCTACACAGTTTTGATTTGATGTGCTCGCTTTAATTCTAAAATTACCACTGCTTAAGATACGGAATCGATCTAAAGTAATGGCACCTGAATTAGTACAGGATGTGCTGCTATTGCAAATATTTTCAATTTTTAAGCTAAATTCATAAGGGTTCGAAATCCATCCTGGGTGATCTTCTAAAATTTGTGCGGGATTTGGTGTGATCGATGCTGTACTTGCAGCTAAGCCTAAGCCAGACAGTTGTATAATTAATGTTTGGTTGTCGGCTCCATTATTATAATTTAAAAGAATTTTATTTTGTCTGATCCCAATTGCAGTTGGTGCAAATTTAACGGTTATATTACAAGACGCACCAGGGTTTAATAGTAAATTTGCAGTGCATGTATTGGTAGTTATTGCCATATCAAAAGTTGTTGGAGCTGGTGACACTGGCATAAAAGTAGTAATGCTTGGGGCGGAGTTAATTAGACCAGGAATGTTACCTGTATTTGTTATAGTAAATGTCTTTGAAGACGTAATACTAGAAAGTGGAGTATTTACAATGGCAGGGCTAAAGTTAAAATTGTATAGATTTGATGTTAATTTTGCAGTTGAAGGATTGATGACGACCATTGCAGGCAAATTAGATCTCATTGTACCTGTATATGATTGGAGTACTTCAGCTGAATGTGAATGAGTGGTTATTAATAGAATCAGCGTTATAAATAGATTAATTTTCATTAATCACCTCCACGATTCATATTAGTATTTGTTGAAAATGTATTTTGTATACCAGAATCTGTACGTAAAACAATTTGCGTAGAAGCACAGGGTGCAAATCCATCAGGTTGAATTGCGACATTGTTTGAAAACTGTGAATCTAAAATAATTTGCCTAGCATACATGCTTTTTATTGTTCTTGTAGATGACGAATCTTGTTCTAAATTTAAAACATAGACTTCATAAACCATTGCTCCCCGAGGAACGATTTGGACTTCATAGTTAGGGGCATCACATCGAAGTGCCTGTGTGGTACCACATTGTGTTGCCGACTGGTATAAAAATCCAGATATATTATTTGAATCTGGAGTTGGAATTCCTGTGTTATTATAGCAACTAGTGTAAACATAGTAATTTGTAGCACCCGATGAAGTAGTATTTGAAAATTTAATTGTAGGAAATTCTTGTGGTCTAGATAAAACTTCTTGTATGACCTGGTCTGCAATAGTGACTACTTGTAGATCAGAAGTTGTTGCTGTCAGCATTTTGTTTTGAAAAATAGTAATAAAACTGACTGAAAGAATTCCGATAAGAAAAATAGACATTGCAACTAGGTTTTCAACTAATGAAAATCCATTATTTAGATTTGATTTTTTCATTGTTGTGTCTCCATTAAAATATATTCAATTGATTGATCAAGGTTTGACCCTTTGAGATGCGACGCTAAATTTGTCAATGTAGTGCTCGACACACAACCGGGATCATTCATTTGAGGATCCGCAGGTCTCGTTCCAAAAAAACATGGAAAATTAATTGGTTTTGGATCATTTTTCCAAATAAATCCAGTTCCATTTGAAGTAAGGCTTTGAAGATTATCAACACTATTGGAATCAGCTTTCATATATCCATATTCGGTAGAATTTATATTTGATGTAAGAGAAACGGCAACGGGATCCATAATAAAAAAATCAAGATTAGATTGATTATACTCTGAAATCATTAATGGTATAAAAAAATTATGAGCGATATCACCAGAATGTTTTACAAATTGAGCGTAAAGCGCTTCTTGAGTTTGCATTCCATTAAAGGTATTCGCTAAAAAGTTATAATTATCTTTTGGATTATGAAAATAAATTTCTGCATTTTCTCCTGTTACATCAATGCTCTCTGCACCAAAAAAACCAAATAAATTTGAAATCGAACCAGGGGTTGCGACGATATGAATTCTTTTTGCTAAAATAATTCCGCAAAAAAAGTGATTCTTCCATTCGGAATTTGTAAAATTTAACGTAATTTCTTCAGTTTTTCTATTAAAGACAAATGTTCGTCCATTTTCATTTGTTGCGTGATTTTCTGGAAAGCATGTGTGGTGCATTTCTGTAAGACCCGCATTCGCATCAGGAAAAACATTTATATTACCCCTTGAAGGTTGGTATTTTGCTTTCGTTGCTTCATGTTGTCTCGAAGTTTTCCCAGTAATACATCCGGTAGAATTATTAAGTAGATTGGGTAATGGCATTGAATTATCACCACTTAAGGCTGCATTATAATAATCTAACTTAATGTTATGTGCGCATTCAGCGGGTCGACCACTTATTAAATTTCCAGAATTAAGAGAATAAATAGTTTCAGATAAAATATTTTTTCTTGAAAGACGACTGTGATTAAATACACCCGTTTCAAATCCCTGAATAAAAGATGATTTTAAGGTGTGAGTTGAATTTTGATTCAAACTAGGTGCGGTTGTATTTGTAATATTTGTTGTTTTAAAATAGACAGGACGATTAAATACAACATTTGGTCTAGATGAAATAATATTAGATGCTGGCATAATGTTATCAAAATCAATATTTGCATTTGTTTCTGACTCAACATAAACATAACCGTCGACCGCTAAAATTGCAGTATTCCCAGATGCGGGTTGAAATGCACGTGTATTGGGATCATGAAAAATCATTACGTTAAAATCGATTGGTTGCGCTACTTTTAATGTATAATTTCTTGCTATGACTTGATTTACAGAAGTGCTCTGACCCTCTACATTTGTTCTTGCGCGTGTAATGATTTTTATTTTAATTGGACGAGATAGTGCATAAAAGTTTGAGGGTCCGCTGGCTTCAACTTTTATAAAATAATATTCTAATTGTGAAGCTTCGTCCTTTGTTAAGATACAATTTTCTAGCCAGGTAGAATCTGAGTTTGGTGTGCTCCAAGCGCTTGTGGTCTTATTATAAGTATTTGTAATTTCTAAAAACTGTTCCCATTTTGCATGAGCGGGTTGGGATAATGTATTGTCAAATTGTGAAAAATCTCTCAAAACTTTTCCAATATCAGGACAACTGGCTGGTTGTGCAATTTCAGAACCTGATGAACTGGTGGTATATTCAGATGATATAACCGCTTTCAATCTTGTCAGCATCGTTTGCCCAATCGTTAAAGCTAAGTTTTCAGCAGTACCAGCTGTTGTTTGTTTAATAATGATATGATTATAATTCCATAATAACATTGCTGACGTAAGCATGGCGACGATCAAGCCCATGCTCAATAGTAGTTGACCTGTATTTTTTAATTTCATTTTACCAATATACATAATTTCAACCTTATTGTGTTTGTGAAGGGCCGCCACTCGGACGTGGTTTTAACCAATCGTTATTTGTAAACCCTTCATAACTAAAAATACCAATTGAACTAGAGCCAATTTTTCTTGCGATGATTACAGAACCAGTTAATTTTTCCATGATTCTTGTTTCAGTATCGACGCCAGCTGTTCCTGTGCCAGATTTAAAAGTACTCATCCAGAGACTACATTCAACATTTGTATTTCCACAGGGAAGACTCGTATTGCCTTTTTTTCTTATATAAAAAGCTCTTAATTCAAATGGAATTAAATTCAAACTCAGTGGAGAGTTCAATCTACAGGATTCATAGCGATATAAATTTTGAATAAAATTAAACTTATTTGTGGCAGGCGTTCCATAGCCTGTAGCAGGAGCGGGATTTATGACAGAACTTACTTTATATTTTGTAAAGTAAGTTGTTGCAAATAGTGATGTTGTATCACTTTTAATTTGAAAAGGTGCTGCCGCACTATCTAAAAGTGTTGGAAAATTAAGTGGATTCTTGTCGGTACTTATTTGGTTTGGTGGTGTTATAGTACTACCAGCTGGAGCGGAATAGAAACTTGGATTCAGTTTTGGCTCATATCCATCATTTTCTCCAGTATATAGACCATGATAAATTGAATTGGTAGGTACATCTATACTTTTTAATCCAGTACTTTGTCCTGTGCTCACTGGGTATAGTTTTAAAATGTAATCACCATTTGGTATTACATTTTGATTCGTAGGAATTGTTAAGTCTGGATTAAAGCTAGTATTATAAGATGTAAAGTCTGAGGTTAATGCTGAAAAACATGCAGTTTTATTAGAACCCGTACATGACTTTATATCTTTTATTGCTTGCACGGTATATGCATCAGGATCTTCTGGGTTATAAACTAAAGCTAATTTCCCAACAAGGTTACTTACATTTGTAATGGAAGTTGTATTTTCAGGTGAGAAAAAAAATGTATAGGGTTGAGCGGTCGTTAGATTAAACCCTTTAATTGTAGGGCTACAAAACGATTGAAGACTTGTTCCCGCTGGAGCATATGTTTGATAAACATCTTTATAAGTTAACAATAAATTATCTTGTGATTTAACCATCATAATAAATGGGGGGCTATGATCATCGATTAATGGCCATGTCATATAATAATTTCCAGAAAATGCAGCATCAGAAGGTTGTGCATCTAGATTTTTATCTGCACACATCATGGAAGTAGTGCAGTTTCCTTCACGGTGTAATGCTCCAAATTTATCTCGAAAAAACTCAAGGATATTATTTGTGTTGTAATAAGTAGCTCCATATGAAGAAGCACCTAGACCATCTTTGAAATGTATTAAATTTCCACTATAGACATAAGGCATAAATTTCATATCAGTTGGGTCAAGCTGTCTAAGGCAGGGTGTAGAATTTATTTGATCGCATCGATCCATCGGAATGGGCATGTGCTGATATTTATGAGATAAACCAGCATTTGGAATAATATTGTTTAAATATATGGCGGTAATTCTTTTCGAGATGGTGTTGTTGGCTTCTTTAATAAAATTTGAATTTTGTTTACTTGTTTGAGCAAAGAAACTTGTTGCTGCAATGACGGTGATGGCACTGATCGCTGCCGATAAGAGAAGCTCAACTAATGTTAAGCCGTTATTACGGCTACGTAATGATTTACGCATTATAAATCCCCCAACGTTCTACTTTACTCTTCTCTCTCTATCTTCACATTGTATCATATTGCCGATTTGCGTCAATCGCAGTAATTCTGCTGTAAAAACTATATGCATCGCTGTATAAAATTTAAACAGTATCGAATAATTCCATTTTTAATTATACTTTGTACTCTTATTTTAGCTGTGATTTTTTTAAATAAATATTTCAATTTTTGTGGCTAATTAAAACTTAAGAAGTTGATATTAGAATTTAAATTATTTTCAATACCGTTGAGTAATCAATTTTAAAAAAAGCTCTAAATTCAAAATTCCTTTTGCATTCCAGTAGTTTGTCTTTATCATTTAATTATTATGAAAAAAGAAGAGACATGGAAGTCAACGATGACCAAGGCCGACATTATTGAGGCCATTTATCAAAAAGTTGGTTTTTCTAAGAAAGAAGCCGCTGATCTTGTTGAATTAATTTTTGATACTATCAAAAATACATTGGCAGAAAGTAAGAAAATTAAAATCAGTGGTTTTGGAAATTTTGTTCTTCGCGACAAAGAGCCGCGTACCGGTCGTAACCCACAAACTGGCCAAGCAATTACAATTACAGCAAGAAGAGTTTTAACATTTAAACCTTCACAAGTTTTAAGACAAGAAGTCAATCATTCGACTCAAGGAGAAAAAGCAGATTAGTAGTCTACGAATGGCTTAATTGCAAAGGAGCGCAATGGAACTTGAAAATAATGTTCGTATTCCAGATCGTATGTTTTTTAAAATTGGCGAAGTAGCAAAAATAGCGGGTCTCAAACCATATGTATTGCGCTTTTGGGAAACTGAATTCAAATTTCTGGCTCCAAATAAATCGGCAAAAAAACAAAGAATGTATTCAAGACTCGATGTTGAAAATGTTCTATTGGTAAAACATTTGCTTTATGTTCAGAAATTAACTATCGAAGGGGCTCGCCAACGAGTTTCTCAAATGAGAAAGCAAGGAGATCTTTTTAAAGAAAGAAAACCAAACCTTTCTGTACCAGTAGAAAAGCAAGAGAAAATATTTAAAGCTTTAGAGATCGCCAGAGAATTAGCTCAATTAAGTCAGCTTAGCCAATAACTATTGTTTGATAAAAACATCATTCGTATCTAGTGTTAATTTAAATTGTGAATCCATTTTAAATGGAATTCGTATAACGGTTCCTGATTTTTGATTACTTTCATAGAATTTTTGAGCAAATGTTTCGCAATCAGTTTTATTTTTGTCTGTGTTTTCAGTTTGAATTTCATCAATTACATAATCTAAAACTGTCGGAAAACGAATACCATTTTTATAACACTTTAAATCGGACACCGGACAAGGAAGAACTCGTGGTGATGAACTTTTAATAATCAAACTGCATAAAATATTTTGACCATCGTCTGTTTCGATAGACTCATTCGAATATTCGAATAAGCTTTTTTTAGTCTGGTCATAAATAAATTTACTATTATCTTTTTCGTTTATCCAAGTGCCATTCAAATCATTTTCAATTTGACTAAGTGTCGTCTCGTTATGATAAGCAATATTATGATTTGCATGTTGTAAACTATTGAAAGTTTT
>CAZPTV010000013.1:0-11820 GCA_964589335.1 uncultured Bacteriovoracaceae bacterium | reverse complement strand
CGTTAGTCTTTTAATATCTTCATAATTATGTGATGCAATCCTCGGAAAACAAGAAACCCCTCTGGACTGAGCGGCCATGATAATTGCCATTGCTTGATTTTGATTTATTGTACTGTGTTCAACATCTATTCCAACAAAATCTGTTCCCGCTAATGAAAATATTTCCGTAGGAACCGTGTGACCAATCGAAGTCCAAGTTCCAAAAACAACTTCTCTATTTTTTAACTTTTGTTTTAAATTGTTTCTATTATTTAAATTCATTATTTTTTATCCATCGATTCCCATTTGTTAGACATTTTCTGAATTCTTGGATCAGAGACTAATAAGTGCCAAATCACACCTTGCCAAGCCTCTGCATGAGGCGTGATGGTATCTGGACTTAGTGTGGGGATGATTACGATTGCGTCTGCTACTTTTGCAGTATAACCGCCATCTCTTCCTGTAATTCCAATTATTTTTGAATTGCATGCTTTTGCATAATCCAATGCGTTCACAATATTTACACTGACATTTTTTTCTTTATTACCGCCACCCACACTTAAAACAAATATTACATCCTTAGCCGATAACTTGCTCACTTTTAGCCAATCTCGAAATACATGCTCCCAACCCTCATCATTTGTTCTTGCGGTCAATTCAGCTACATTATCTACAGGCGAATAACTTTCAATATTTGCTATTTTTCTAAAATCATTCACAGCGTGCGTACAATTAGCAGCACTACCCCCTACACCAAGTAAAAATAATCGTCCTCCGCTACTCCTAACGTTTACTAAAATATCGATCATTTGATTGATAACTTTAGTATCAATACTTTCAGCAATCATTGTAACTTCTTTTAAATATCTTTGCGGATATGTGAGTTCCATTTTTAAATTAACCTTTCTTTAAAACCATTCGTCCGAGTGAACTTAAATTCCATCGTTGCAAAAATTCTTGAAGCATTTCTTTGGTCAACGGATCTTTTCTTTTATTGAAAATATATTTGAAAAACTCGGGAACCATTTTTGAATTTTCTTTTACTGCGCTTTCTAACTGAACAATATCTAGAACACCTGGCGTGCTTAACTCTACAACTTCAAAACCATGCTTTTTAGCCATTTCTTCGATTCCTTCGATTGAAAAGGCATTTAAATGATCGGGTGGTAGCCACCTCGCAGAACTTGCGCCTAATATCTGCAAATCTAGCCCAGTAGAAAGCAAAGTGGTTACAAAACAAAGACCGCCTTCTTTTAAGTGCTGATTCGCCCAATGTAGTACAGCATCGGGTTTTGTTGTACGATTTAAAGAATCAAACAAAACGACTGAGGCAAACTTTTTATCACTTGTATCTTCTTCAAGATAATCATTTTTAAAATTAAAATATTTTTTTGAGATTTCTAAATTAAATCTGGGCGAACAAATTTTATATCTACTTCTTGAATGTATTCTTTCAAAAGCCTCGAACAATCCCCAATGGACGGGAGCATATTCAACTAGCTCTCCACCCTGTAGCTGATTCTCAATCATTAATGTGTCAATCCACTCACACAGTGGTGTTAGAATTTTTGAAATTCTTGTTTCTGCAGTTTGCCTCCAGATATTGTCAAACCAATATTCTCTGCTTTTTGATTGTTTAAAAAATTCGGTAATATTTTTATCTGGAATTAAAAAACTAGAGTATACGGTCAAACAATCGCCACATTTTGAGTATGAAAATCCAATTTTATTAAACTCATCAATAATTATTTTTGAATTACATGCCGGACAACTCGATTTTGAATTTTTTTCAATTTCACCAAAAAATTTTTTACACTCTTCGTTAATCATTGATTTGTACACTTCGAGTGCTTTTGTTGGCTTGATGTCTGCTTCATTTAGAGGAATTTGTACCACTGTCGATTCCATTATTTCTCTCCTCGATACACTCTATCAATTAACTTCATTACTCGTATTGCTTCTTCTGATGAACATTCTACTATTGGTAAGTTCTTTTCTATTGCCGAAATAAAATGCTTTACTTCAAGTTCCCAAGATAAATCTTTATCAAAATATATTATTTCTTCCGAAGGATTTCCAAGCGCTTCGGTTTCATCTTCAAACTGCTGTTTGCCAATGGTTAAGGTTTCTCGCCCATAGCTTCCGGTTTTTGAAATCAATCCTTGAATCGTTAAATAACCTTTTTCTAAGCCTATTTCGATTTGAAATTTATGTCTCCATAATGTTGCCGAAGAGTGCAGCTGAGCGATTTGTCCATTTTTGTTTTTTAAGATTAACATTGCATTGTCTTCAACTTCAAATTTCCAATATTGATTCGTTGAAAAACCTAATACATCCTCAAAGTCACCGCAGAAATTACAAAACAAATCAAGCATGTGAATGCCTTGGTCGAGAAGTATGCCTCCTCCAGAAATTTCTTTTGCATTTCTCCAAGACTCACCATATTTACTTCCGCCTGACTTTCCATAAACTCCACGTAGCCAAAGAATTTTACCAAATCTTCCAGATTGAATCAGACTTTTTGCTCGTAAAATTCCAGGATGAAATCGGTGATTAAATCCAAACATTAGCTTTAGTGAAGTGTCTTTAATTTCTTGATTACGAATATCAAGTACATCTTGCAAGTTTCTGCCAGGCGGCTTCTCGCAAAACACATGTTTTTTTGCTTTAAGTGATTGAATTACATATTCAGGAATACTGTTATTAGGCGTGCAAACAAATACGATATCGGCTGGGCCATTAATGACTTGATTAGGATCTCTACAAACTTCGAATGGAACGTTTCCGTTTAATTTATTTTTGTTTGTTTCACAAATTTGAATCAGCTCTAATTGTGGAATGGATTCGACCACCGTGCGACGGATTTCACCCATATATCCATATCCAATAATTGCAGCCTTTAACCTATTATCCACAGAAAAGTAACATATCTAGATTCTAATATCTTTGTCTATGGCAGATGTCGTCACAGTAAAAATATTGATCTGAATTCTGCATCGCTCCTATTATTTCTTTTTTAAAAAGAAATTGAAATAACGCAACATAATTGCGAGTATTTGAAGTTCAATGACTCTTAAAGTTTCAATCATCATTCGATGTTTCAACGAAGAAAAACACATTGGTAAACTCTTATCTGGTATTTCAAAACAAACTTATACAAACATTGAGACCATCATCGTTGATTCAGGATCTACGGATGACACCTTACAGATTGTGAAGCGATTTCCTGTAAAAATAATTCAAATTAATCCAAATGAATTTACATTCGGCAGGGCGTTAAACATGGGTTGTGCCGAGGCCTCTGGTGATATTCTTGTTTTCGCCAGCGCACACGTTTATCCGGTTTACGACGATTGGATTGAAAACTTAATTGACCCATTTAAAAATCAAGACGTAGGATTAGTTTACGGAAAGCAATCTGGAAATGAATCCAGTAAATATTCAGAACAGCAAGTATTTGCGACATGGTTTAAAAATGAAAGTGTATTGAATCAAAAAAATGCATTTTGTAATAATGCTAATTGTGCCATTAGACGTTCCCTATGGATGGCTCAAAAATATGACGAAACCCTCACTGGCCTTGAAGATTTAGATTTTGGAAAAAAACTATTCGAAAAGAAAATACAAATTAGTTACCGAGCCGACGCAGAAATTATACATGTCCATGAAGAGACGTTTAAACAAATTAAAAATCGCTACCGCAGAGAAGCGATCGCATTAAAAAAAATATATCCAGAACAATCCATGAGTATTTTAAAATTTCTACAATTATTTATTACTAATTTATTTTCAGACTTTATCCACTCTTTCAATGATGGGGTTTTCATTAAATATTTTTATGAAATGATCATGTTTCGGTGGATGCAGTTTTGGGGAGCATATTTAGGGTTAAATCAAACCTCATCAGAGAGCACACATGAACTGCATAAAACTTTTTACTATCCCCGAGGAATTAAAATTTTTTCTGATTCAGCCCATCAACGACCTAAACGAAAAAAGATTGAGTATGAAGTGAATGAGTAATTTTAAAATCATAGATATTACAATGCCAATTCATCCCGGCTTAACTCCTCAGTGGCCTGGTTCACCGGAAATACGATTGGATTTTCATAAATGCATTCAAAATGGTGACTCAGTAAATGATAGAAATTTATTCATGAATCTGCATACAGGCACACACATTGAAGCAGCCGAACACTTTATTGATCAAGGCGCTACAATAGATCAGTTTTCAATTAAACCTTTTTGGGGAGATTGCTTCGTTGCAGATTTTTCTGACCAAACTGAAGTGAATGAATTTATTTTGCAAACAATCCAAATTCCATCAAATATAAAACGGATCTTATTTAAAACTAAAAACTCTGAACAACAGTCTAATACATTTAATCCAAATTTTATTGCGCTTACAAAAGGGGGCGCAGAATGGTTAGTAAGAAATGAATTTATTCTCGTTGGAAATGACTACCTTTCAATTCAGGCATACAAAGGAAACCCCGACGTCCATCGTGTTTTAATGAAAAACAATATCGTAATCCTTGAAGGAGTTGTCTTGAGCGGAATTCCTCAAGGAGTCTATGAATTGGTTTGTCTTCCCCTTAAACTACTTCATGTTGAAGCTTCACCCGTTCGAGCATTATTAAAAAAGAAGGAAATATAATGAAAGTCCTTATTTCAGCCCCTTACTTCATTCCAATTATCAAACGGTTTCAATCTGAATTTGATCGTAGAAATATAGAAGTTATTATTCCTCAAGTTAACGAAAGACTTGAAGAGTCTGATTTATTAAAATTAATGCCTGATATTGATGGAATTATCTGTGGCGATGACCGCTTTACTCCTAAAGCCATTGAAATTTCTAAAAAATTAAAAGTGATATCGAAATGGGGCACTGGAATTGATTCCATTAATAAAGAGGCCTGTCAAAAACGTGGCATTAAGATTTGTAATACCCCAAACGCATTTAGCATTCCTGTCGCTGATACTGTTCTAGGATATGCGCTTAACTTCTGCAGAAATATTTCTCGCATGGATACCGAGATGAAAAATGGAATCTGGGATAAGATTCCAGGTTTTGCATTATCTGAGGCTACCTTCGGAATTATTGGCGTAGGAAATATTGGAAGTGCTGTAGCTAAAAGAGTTCACTCTTTTGGAGCAAAAATTCTTGGATGTGATTTAAAAGAAATTTCAAAAGATTTAATTAATGAAACGAAAATAAAGCAAGTACCGCTAGAAGCTCTTCTTAAAGAATGCGACATTATTAGTTTAAATACTGATTTAAACCCGAGCAGCGAACATTTGATCAACAAGAAAACTCTTGAACTCATGAAACCGTCAGCATATTTAATTAACACATCTAGAGGTCCAGTCGTTAATGAGACCGATCTAATTGATGCACTTAAAAATAAAAAACTTGCTGGCGCTGGATTAGACGTATTTGAGCACGAACCACTTCCAAAAAATTCTGAATTATTAAAAATGAAAAATGTATTTATAGCTCCTCACAACTCGAACAGCAGTCCTCGCGCCTGGGAAAATGTTCATCTCAATACTTTAAATAACTTATTTAGAGAATTAGGTGTTTTATGAAAAAAACAATATTAATTACAGGCTCATCCGGTGGCATTGGTAGCGCAACTTGTAAATATTTTTTTGATTCTGACTGGACCGTTATCGGCACTGATTTGAAAAATAATAAATACAACCCATACATCCATCATTTTATTAAATCGGACCTATCAAAACAAAACTCTTTAGACAGTTTAATTGTTAAAATTAAACATTTTACTACGACTCTGGATGCACTTGTATTGAACGCAGCCGCACAACTATGTAAACCTATCGAATCGACAACTCTAAAGGAATGGGATTATATTTTTTCAACAAATATTCGTGCGCCTTTTTATATTTTAAAAAACCTACTTCCTTTGTTAAAAAAATCAAATTCAGCCTCTGTAATTAATGTGGGTTCTGTACACTCTCGCGCGACTTCTAAAAATATCTCTGCTTATGCCGCATCAAAAGGAGCAATATCTACCTTTACGAGAGCCGCTGCACTAGAATTAGCTGAGCACCAAATACGAGTCAATTCGGTTCTCCCTGGGGCAATCCAAACTACGATGCTTGAATCTGGATTAAAACGTGGCCACCTCAAAGGCGGAAGTGCCGTACAATTGTTAAAATCTTTAGGACTTAAGCACCCATTAGGTCGAATAGGAAAACCAGATGAAATTGCCGAAGCAGTTTATTTTCTAGTCAATAATGCAAAGTTTATGACTGGACAGGAATTGGTCATTGACGGCGGCGCACTTTCGAGGCTTAGCACTGAATGATAAATAATTGCATTGCACTCCTTCCAATGAAGGGCCACAGCGAACGCATCAAAAATAAAAATTTAAAGAATCTTGCGGGAAAACCATTATGTTTTTGGATCCTTGAAACGTTGACTGCTTGTAACTTCAAGGAGATCATCATCAATACGGACAGTGAAGATATTGCAATTGAAACGAAAAAATATTTTAATGTAACCATTCATGAGAGACAAAAAGAAATCTGTGGCGACTTAGTCTCAATGAATCATATCATTGCAAATGACCTTACAAATTTTCAACCAGAACAGGTCTTTCTTCAAACCCACAGTACAAATCCAATTTTAAAAAAGGAAACCCTTATCAATTCATATGATAAATTAAAAAATAGTCCTAAAAATGATTCAGCGTTTTCAGTTACGCGACATCAGAGTCGCTTTTACAATCATTTGGGCAATGCTGTAAATCACAACCCTGATCTATTAGTTCGAACTCAGGATTTAAATCCAATGTATGAAGAAAATTCATGCTTTTATTATTTTTCAAAAAATAGTTTCTCTAAAAAAAATAACCGGATAGGAAACCACCCTTTAATGATCGAAACTAATTATTTCGAATCAATTGATTTGGATGAGCCTTGGCAATGGAACCTTGCAGAAGAAGTCATTCGTCAAGGAATGAACAAATGAAAAAAGCATTAATTATAGGCTTTGGGTCTATTAGCCAACGCCATGCTAAAATTTTAGCAACTCTTGGATTAAATGTTAGCATCGTATCTTCCCATTCTAAAGATCCTACCTATAAAACATTTCGCACGACTAAAGCTGCTTTTGATTACAACATCCCCGATTACATAATTATTTCTAATATTACTAGCGAACACTACTCGGCTTTAAAAGACATAGTAAATTTGAATTTTAAAGGCACTGTACTGATTGAAAAGCCGGTTTTTTCTAAACTTGAAAAGCCAATTAAGCATAATTTTAAAAATTTATATATTGCTTATAATTTAAGATTTCATCCTTTATTAAATAAACTTAAGAACTTAATTAAAAATGAGAAAATATTATTCTCACAAGCTTATGTCGGCCAACATTTGTCTCTATGGAGAAAAAGTAGATCTATTCAATCATCGTATTCATCTCACAAAAAACTCGGTGGCGGAATCTTACTTGATTTAAGCCATGAGTTTGATTATTTGCTTTGGCTTTTTGGGGATTTGAAGGTCCTTCACTCTGATTATGACCATATTTCTAATATGCCGACTGACGTAGAAGACATCGCTTCGGTTTTTTTAAAATCAAAAAAGTGTCCACGCATACAACTAGAGATGAATGCATTAGATCACATCCCTCGTCGTTACTTACATATAATCACAACAAAAAATACTTATTACTTAGATTTTATTCAATCCACACTCGCATGTAATAGTAAAATCATTAAAAAACAAATCGATCGAAATTATACTTTCACGCAAATGCATAAGGCGATTCTAAAAAATAAAAAATCAGAAAATGCCTGCTCGCTTGAACAAGCGATAAAAAGCTTAACTATAATCACTTCAATTAAGAAAAATTAATTTTAATTAAATACTTAACTTTGACCACTCATTGCAAATTCAAAGAAGCGTTTATTTTTTTCAAGCAATTCAGTAAATGTTCCTTCACCGACAATACTTCCTTCACTCATAAAATAGATATGGTCACACCCACGAACTGTTGCTAAGCGATGTGCAATAATAATAACTGTTTTATCTTTACTGATTTCATTCATTGAGCCCGTAATGGCTTTTTCAGTTTCCATATCTAATGAAGAAGTTGCTTCGTCAAAAATCAATACCTCGGGATTTGAATATAAAGCACGTGCTATCCCTAATCTTTGCTTTTGCCCACCTGACAATCGAATTCCCCGATCACCAATTTGAGTCTGTGTTTTTTCGGGCAGACGATCTATAAAATCAAATAATTGTGCTTGTTTTAAAGCACTGACCACCTTTGATTCTTCAATTTTATTTTCATCAACACCGAATGCTACATTTTTCAATATACTATCATCGATTAAATAGATTGATTGCGGAACGTATCCAATATTTTTTTGCCAGCCCTGAATATCTTCTTGTAAATCAATTTGATCTATCTTTATGCTACCTGAGTTAGGCTTTAATAATCCAAGCAGTAAGTCGATCAATGTTGATTTTCCTGCACCCGAAGAACCTACAAATGCATACGATTTTCCTTTTTTCAAAGAAAATGTAATTCCATTTAAAACGTCTTTCTCTGTCCCTGGATAGCGATACGCCACCAAATTAAAATTAACTGATTCTGAAAAACCTCTCTTTTGAATTTGTTGATCTTTTCTTTCGCTATTTTTAGCCATCCCTTTTAAGGACAATTGGTACTCTTGCACTTTTTCAAGAAATACAGTTCCTTGTTTAAATTCAATTGCCGCATTAAATATTCTATTCAATGACGGCATAACCCTGAGCGCTGCAACGGCAAAGAGCGTGAGGATGGGTGTTAGATTTTTAATTGAATTTTCAGAAAAAAGTAGGCTGATAAGAATCATCGATATCATTCCACAAACAACTACCGTCTCTATCATCAAGCGTGGCATTTGATTGATTGCATGTATTTTTGACATTGTGATGTTTGCAACTCGGTAATATTTCTGAAAAGAAGTAAGAAAAAAATTCTCTCTACTAAACGTCTTTACTTCTTTAATTCCATGGAATCCCTGGTTCAACCATTTATGAGTTAAAAATAAATCTTCCTGCGCTTCTCGCGACCATTTTGTCACATTTTTTTTAACATAGTTGTATATTGAAAACGAAACAACGCCCAAAAAACATATGATAACAATTGTTTCAAATGGATTTGCCCAAACAAGAAAAATAAATACTACTGTTAGAATAACGAGTTCAGAAATAATCCACATTAAAGGCAACCATACTTTATCAATTATTCGAATAGCACTATTAATGATGGTTATCACTTCAGCTGAATTTTTTTGAAAGAAAAATGGATACGGTTTCTCAATAAAAAATCTTGCAAAATTACTCACAATATCAAATCTTTTCTGAGAGAAAAACCTATGTTGGAATCTATAGTAAAAATAAAAATAAAGATTTTTCAGAATAAAAACAAATATTAAAATAATACTTAGCACAACATAGAGTGAACTTATTTTTTCTGGATGATAATAATGATTTATTACACCCATCCATTTACTTTTTAACACCATCTCTGGATTGCTGATTAACTGTATGAATCCTAGGATCAATGAAAGTCCAGCCATTTCCAATAACGCACCGACTAGCATCATTAGAAACAAATAAAAAAACTTAATTTTTTCTTCAGGCTCTACCGAAGCAATGATGGCTTCATAAAGATCTTTGAATTTTTTCATTTCAAACACAGTATCAGTTGCTATCTAATTTGAAAATATTAGCTTAAATCTTAGTAATTTTATTTTTAACGCAACTCACTAACTAAACCTTTAACTATAGATGCTAGTTCTTTTAAAGTTTTTTATTTGCTCTAAACATCAATTCTCTGTAAGGATTAACAAAGAAATTTTAACTTAAAATGAAATTTAACGTATGAATAAAAACTCAGTAATATTTGTTTCTGGTCATCGTGGAATGGTGGGCACAAGCCTTTTAAAAACTCTACGTGATCGCGGTTTTAATAATGTCTTAACTAAATCGAAAAATGAACTTAATTTAATTTCACAAAAAGATACGTTTGATTTTTTTAAATCAAATAAAATTGAATATGTTTTTCATTGTGCAGCAAAAGTCGGTGGATTACATGCAGCCACAAAATATCCGGCTGAGTTTTTATATCAAAACGCGGTGATGACCTCAAATGTTTTGCAAGCAGCACATGAAAACAATGTTCAGAAATTAGTGTATATGGGAAGTGGTTGTGTATACCCCAAAAATCCACCTCAACCCATGAAAGAAGAATACATTTTAACTGGTTTACTTGAAGAAACCTATGATGCCGTATCCATGTCTAAAATTTATGGAATTAAACTTTGTGAAATGTATCAAAGACAATATCAAAGAAATTTTATTTCAGTTATCGGAGCAAATTTATTTGGACCAAATGATAATTTTGATCCTGAGTTCTCACATGTAATTCCAGGACTATTAAAGAAATTTCACGATGCAAAAATACAAGAACTTTCACAAGTTTCAGTATGGGGAACAGGTAATGCAGAGCGTGATTTTTTATATATTGACGACTTTACTGATGCTCTTATTTTTTTGATGGATAAATATAACGACAAAAAACCTATCAATATTACTTATTCAGAGCCAACTACAATACGCTCACTAACTTTAACTGTTAAAGAGATCGTTGGATTCACTGGAGAAGTAGTTTTTGATACATCGAAACCTGATGGCATGCCTAAGAAAATTCTCGATGGAACTAAAATAAAAAATCTTAATTGGAATAAGCACACAAAATTAATCGATGGTATTAAAAAAGCTTACGAATGGTTTTTAAAGAATAAGTCTCACTCCAATTGAATCTTGGAGAAATCAACATCTACCCAGGTATTCCCCTTTTTTTGTACTGCCCAAAAATTTTTATTTGTTGAAACTTTTCTTTTGAAAAACTCATAAACTGCCTTCGTGACCCCTGGATGATATTTTTTTTGTGTTTTCGGATCGAGAATATAATCCTGACTAATATTTTTTTCTAAAAAGTCCTGGTCAACATCATCATATTGCATTTCGAGATCATCTCCACATAATATGCCCCCCTCAATACAGAGCACATGAGCGTTTTGTATATCATATGAAACGCTTGGATAAATATGATCTGCATCAACGTGTACAATATGAAATGATTTTTGATTTAAGTTTGGCAAAAACTCAGAACTCTTCCCTCTTTTAATTTCAACGTACTTTTCAATGCCTGCCGATTTAATATTATGTTTAAATAATTTAAATATTATACCATCACTCATTACATTATTCATCCATTGATAGTTTGGATTTTTATTTTCCTTAATATCAAAATATGGAATCCAAGGATCAATACAAGTGATTTTACCATTATTTTTATGGTATTTATCTAAGCCTTTTGCAAACTTCAATGTTGATCCACCAACCCAGCAGCCCAACTCAAGAACTCTAATTTCTTCTTGTTGCGGTGGGATTAGTTTCAACATCTCTCCACATTCTCTTGAACACCCGTAAGCAATATGTACCGGACCAAAATATGGTTTTTTTAAAATCAAATGAGAATAGTAAATTGATCTGTTTTTTATTTTCTTAATAATCTGATTTATTTTTTGCATATAATCATGACCTCAAAATTTTCAAAAGCCTAAGTATGTTTTCGTATTCTTTTGATATCTCTTTCGAAGACTTAACTAAATTTTTTGAAAAATAATCTATCATATTTAAAAACTGGTCTTGGGCAGAAATTTCAATCACCTTTGTTTGATCATTAACTTCTAAATTTATTTTTACACTTTCTACCGGATTAACTGCAAACGTCCTTGTCAGTTCTTTTCT
>CAZPTV010000012.1:0-12118 GCA_964589335.1 uncultured Bacteriovoracaceae bacterium | reverse complement strand
TATAGAGAACAGTCCGGCTACGCAAATTGGTAGAAATTTTCCTGGAAAAATATCTTATTTCACAAAGGAAAATCCTATGACCATCAATCCTTCATTCACCGAAGGATTTCATGGTGCTTACCTTCAAAAGCCAAAAGTAATTTATAAAAATGGCTCAGACGAAGAATTTCTTTTAACCAGTTTTAAAGTTCCAGGTGACCATAATAAAGAAAATGTTATGGCAGCAATTTGTGCTGTTAAAAATTTAAACTGTTCGAAATTGGCTATCCAAAAAACCATCGATGCCTTTAAAGGGGTCGCTCACCGATTAGAATTTGTACGTAAAAAAGATGGAGTTTATTTTTACAATGACTCTAAATCCACAAGCGTTCCATCTTTAAAGCGTGCTTTGAGCTCATTTATGGCGCCAGTAATCCTTATTTCTGGCGGACGCGATAAAGACCAAGACTTTAGTCCCCTCGTTGAACTTGTTCATGGAAAAGTTAAGAACCTTATTCTTCTAGGTGAAGCTAAAGAAAAACTAAATCGAGCAATTGGAGACTATAGTGAAACTTTCTTGGTTGGTACTTTTGAAGAGGCGATTCTGATTGCCTATCAAAAATCAAGAAATGGCGATGTGATCTTGCTCTCACCGGGCTGTGCAAGTTACGATATGTTTAAGAACTATGAAGAGCGGGGTGAATACTTCAAGAAGTTGGTCGCACAGTTATAATCCGGACAGGACGCTTTGGATAACCATTCTAGCGCTCATGTCTGCCGGATTGGTCATGGTCTATAGTTCAAGCTTTATCTATGCCCTAGATAAATACAAAGATGGAATGCATTTTTTTAAAAAACATCTCCTCTATATGGGCTTTGGTTTAATTGCATTCTTAGTGGGTTGGAAATTTCCACTTCATAAATTAAAGGAAAAAGCACATTGGATTTTTTTTGGTGTATTGGGTTTGCTTCTCTTAACTTTAGTTCCAGGTTTTTCACAAAAAGCTGGCGGGGCATCTCGATGGTTAAATCTATTTGGTTTTGTTTTTCAACCTTCTGAACTTGTAAAAGTCGCAGTTATCGTTTGTGTCGCTAAATTAATTTCAAAAAAGATTCATCGTCAAGACAACTGGCGCTCTGGATTTTTGACTTATTTTATTGGTACCACTCCTTTTTATATTATGCTCATGCTCCAACCAGACTTTGGAACAACTGCGCTCTGTCTGGCAGTGACATTTTTAATGCTACTCGCATCTGGGGCTAAGAAAAGATATCTATTTACTTCAGTCTCACTTTTAGCACCCATTGCTTCTTATTTGATATTAAGCAGCCCGTATAGAAAAGCCCGCGTACTAGGCTTTTTAGATCCGTGGTCAGATCCGCAACACAAAGGATTTCAAGTCATACAAAGTTATCTTGCTTTCTACTCAGGAAAATTTTTTGGCGTTGGAATTGGAAACTCAAAAGAAAAACTTTTCTATCTTCCTGAAGCACATAATGACTTTATTTTTGCAGTTATTGGTGAAGAGCTAGGCCTCATTGGTGTCCTATTTTTTGTATCTTTATTTTTAGTTTTAATTTTCAGAGGGATTAAAGCAATGGATAAACAGGCCTATCCATTTGAACGCGCACTCGCTGCAGGCATTACCTCCTTAATTGGAATGCAGGCATTTTTTAATATGGCAGTTGTTTTAGGATTATTACCAACAAAAGGTTTACCTCTGCCCCTGATTTCTTATGGCGGTACCGCTTTGATAACTAATTTATTTTTATTGGGTCTGCTTGCACAACTTGCTGAATTTCGAGAAGAGTATCGGCTATGAAAATGGTAATTACTGGAGGTGGTTCGGGTGGGCATATCTTCCCAGGGGTTGCTATTGCACAAGAATTTTTAAACATGAGTAAAGCGAACGATGTAATTTTTGTTGGTTCAGAATACGGTTTAGAAAATAAATTGGTCCCACGTACTGGGATTAAATTAAAAACACTGAAAATAGGTCAACTAGTCGGGAAATCATTACTTAGAAAATTCTTAACCCTATTAGAACTCCCGATAGCAATTTTAAAATGCATCTCTGTTTTAAGAAAATTCAAAGCAGACTTTGTCGTTGCTGTTGGAGGTTATGCCGCCGGCCCATGTGTTATTGCTGCAAAATTATGTGGTATCCCCCTTGGGGTTTTAGAACAAAATGCAATCCTTGGTTTTACAAATAAAATTTCATCTAAACTAGCAACATTTGTATTTACATCTTTCGATGAAATTCCAAACGGGGTTTCAGCCTCAAAATGCATTTTTACAGGAAACCCATCTCGCAGTGGAATGAAGCCAAACTTTCAAAAGTCTACAAATCCATTCACCATTTTTGTTTTTGGTGGTTCACAAGGTGCACGTGGAATCAACCGCATGATTTTAGAAACCGCAAAAGAATTACTCCCCTTTAAAGAAGATATAAAAATCATACATCAGACCGGTGATAAAAATTTTGATGAAGTTAAGAAAGCTTATGAAGAAATTGGATTTCCTGCGGAAATCCATCCATTCATACATGATATGCAAGCCATGTATAACAAAGCAAACTTAGTCATTTGTCGGGCTGGAAGCGCAACCATTTCAGAATTAGGGGCGACTCAATCTGCTTCACTACTTATTCCTTTTCCTTTTTCAGCAGGTAATCATCAAGTCCATAATGCTGAACTAATAAAAAAGAAAAATGCAGGACTCATGCTCGAAGAAACAAATGAAAAAGGTATTTTAACAAAAATTATTCTAGAACTAAAAAATAATCCTGAAAAATTAAAAGAATATAGCCAAAATATTGTTCATTTTTATAAACCAGATGCCGCAAATCGAATCTTAACCACAATGATTTCATACGTATTAAAAAAGGCATAAAATGTTTAAAAGAAAAAAAGAAAAAATACATTTTATAGGAATCGGTGGAATCGGTATGAGCGGCATCGCAGATATTTTATTTCATCTCGGATTCCCAATTTCTGGTTCGGACTTGAGTGAAAGTGATACCGTCAAACGTTTACGTGGCTTTGGAATAGATGTTTATATTGGCCACAATGAAACAAACTTAAAAGATGCGAAAGTAGTTGTCTATTCTTCTGCAGTTAAAGATTCAAACCCAGAAATCGTAGCTGCAAAAAAAATAGGACTTCCAATTGTATCCCGAGCTGAAATGCTCGCAGAGCTGATGAGACTGAAATACGGCGTAGGCGTTGCTGGGACTCATGGTAAAACTACCACCACCAGTATGCTTGGGACAATTTTAGCGAAAGCGAATTTAGATCCAACTGTTATCGTTGGTGGAAAAGTAGATGCATTTGGTGGTAATGCGAAATTAGGTCAAGGTAAATTTATTATTGCAGAAGCCGACGAAAGCGATGGTACATTTTTAAAACTTAGTCCGGTCATAACAATTATCACTAATATCGATAATGACCATCTAGATTATTTTAAAGATATGAATTCCTTACGATCTGCATTTTTACAATATGCTAATAAAGTCCCTTACTATGGTAGATCGATTCTATGTCTTGATGATCCTGGGGTTCAAATGATTATTCCAATGATCAATCGACCGTTTACAACTTATGGTTTTATAGATGGATCTGATTATCGAATACAAAACTTCATCCAAAATGGGCTTCAATCAAATTTTAATATCATACGCAACGGAATACAACTCTGTTCAATTCAACTGAATGTTCCCGGAACACATAATGCACTAAATGCTACTGCTGCGATCATCGCTGCTCTTGAAATGGATCTGGAGCTCGATGAAATTAGGTCTGCAATCGCAACATTTCAAGGCGCAAAAAGGCGTTTTGAAAAAAAAGGTGAATATAAAGGCGTGACGATCATCGATGATTACGGTCATCACCCTACAGAAATATATGCAACCCTTACGGCAGCACGAAGATTCTGGAAAGGAAGAATCGTCGTTGCATTTCAGCCTCATCGTTTTTCTAGAACGCAAATATGCTGGAATGAATTTGGTCCATGTCTGAAAATTGCAGATGAAGTATTTTTATTAGATATCTATGCAGCAGGAGAACCGGCAATATCCGATATCAACTCATCTAAGCTCGCGACGGAAAATAACTTTCATTACGCTGGTTCACTCGATCATTCTGTAGATTTATTGAAGTCTTTTCTTAAAAATGGAGATTTGCTTATTACTCTTGGCGCAGGCAACATTACTCAACTTGCACAAAAATTAATTGATACATGGAAGTAATTAACCTTGAAGATTGAAAAGAATGTCCCACTAGCATCTTATACATATTATAAAATTGGAGGTGCCGCTCAATATTTTGCCTTACCACAATCCATTGAAGACCTTAACGAATGCACAAGGTTTCTAAACGATAATCCAATGCCTTTTTTTATTTTAGGCGCAGGTTCTAATTTATTAATTTCAGACAAAGGTTTTTCTGGATTTGTAATTCGTGTTTCTAAATTAAACACAAAACTGGAACTGAATTCAGACAGACTTACCGTTGGCACAAGCGTTCTTGTGATTCAGCTATTGAGAAAATGTATGAATGAAGGCTTAGATGGCCTTAAAATGTTAGTCGGCATTCCGGGTAGCATGGGAGGCTTAATCAGTATGAATGCGGGCACCAAATCCGGGGAAATAAAAGATATTTTAGAAGAAGTGATAACATATAATTTACTCACAGGAAAAACAAAGCAATGGTCAACCTCTGAACTTAAATTTAAATATCGAAAAAATTTATTTCTAAATAGCGAAGATATTATATACGAAAGTATTTTAAGAATTAACCCTAATCATGATCCAAAAAGAATCCAAGCTGAAATCACAACACTTTTAGAGAATAGAAAAAAATCTCAACCTATTGAAAAACCAAGTTGCGGTAGTGTCTTTAAAAATCCAGACCCTGAAAACGGCATTCATGCTTGGAAATTAATCAGTGATGCTGGCTTACGTGGTTATCAAATTGGGGGCGCTCAAATTTCACAACAACATTGTAATTTCATCATAAACCTAGGCAATGCGAAATCAACCGATGTTCGTAGTTTAATCGAAGAAGCAAAGAAACGTGTTTTTAATCAATTTGGAATTATGCTTGAAGAAGAAGTCCAATACGTCGGTTTTTAATTTTTCTTCTTAGTTTTAACAGGCATTTCAAGACCGAGTAGTTTATATGCCACTGCTTCTTTAAATTTTCCCATTTTTAATACTTTGGGAGTACAAAGGGATAAATCTTCATTTCCTTTTGCCAGCACTCCGTCAACGTCAGCTTTTAATTTTTTAATTTCCTCTTCATATGCAGCTTTTCCTTTTTCTTTTGAAATTGAATTCAAATGCTTATGAATAATTTTTTTCTTAAGTACTTCTTCTTTAAATGCTTCTAAAGAAAGTTCTTTTGAAAGTTTTGGATCACTTTGGCCCAATAATACTGCAATAAATCGATGTTGGTGTGCAGTAATTTTTTGTTGAATATCAATCGTTAAACCAGTGGCAACCGCTGCGGTTGCGGCAATCCAGCCATATGTTTTAAGATCATCGATTGCCTTGTCGCCGCCATCTTCTCCAAGAATTGTTAAAAAGTATGATAGGGTTCCAACAGCAGCTATCGTTGATGTTTCCATCGTTGTTTTAAGTTTAAATTTTTTAAACTTTAAATATTCATCGTAATAATTTTTTCCACAATCTGCAACAGCAGAAAAACTATATAGAAAAACAAATAACCCTATTAATATTTTTTTATTTTTCATATTATTCCTCGTGTAATAAATCTTTTTCGCTCACATCACCATCTTGCTCATGATATTTTGGTATTTCGTAATCCGTACACTTCATTTCATCCATGTATTCTGTAAATATTTTGATTTTATTTTGTTTGTTTACTTCAAATTTCAAACGACTTGCAATCAGCTTTTTAGGGACCACGCATCTAAGCCCATTGATAATTCCATAAACATTTGATTCATCAAATCCTTCAACCAGAATCCATGTTTTTGCGTACTTTGAAAGATAGCCATATGAGTTCATACTCATTACCATCAACATAAGGAGAAATAATTTTTTCATTTTACAATTCCTCCAGAACTTTTCTTTTTATTGTTTTCATATATTTGTTTTGAATATTTTTCAAAAACTGACGTCACAGATTTATCAATAGCACACGTATTTGCATCAATTTCATTGCAGTTTTTACTTGCGTGACAACTTAAAAATGTTTTTGCTATTGGAACCTCAGGTCTCGCGACTTTTTCTTTTTCAGCCAGCAAAACATTTGCCATTCCATAACACATTTTCGTTTGTTTTTTAAACTTCGGATCTTTTGATTCTAAAGAATAAATATTACTATCCCATTTGTAAGATACTTTTCCAAAAGGTGATTCTTTGGAATGAACGGTTACATTCGCTGGAGTTAATTCAACAACATCACCTGTTTTGTCTCCGGCATTAATTATACTATTATAAATCTCATCTTTATCTTTAGGACATTCTTCGTTCGTAGATTTAATAATTCCATGTGCTTTTACAAAACGATTATTTTCTTCAAGGTCCGTTAAATTTAAATCGCCTTTTTTTGGTAGTGATGCAGACTTTATTTCACCGCATGTGCGCTCATAGATGCAGAAGTGAAAATATTTAGAAGTATTCATTTGTAAAGTATCAACATGTTCAATCGTATTTTTTAAACATGCTTGCTCTGCAAAGGCATTCAAACTAGCGAAAATATAAAAAGAATAAAGTAATTTCCTCATTAGAAAATCCCTCCGGATCACCATCATACTCAAGCATTATTATATCTAGATTGCGTTGAAAGTCAGAGTACCTAAGTCGTACTAGGCAAAAATTACTACTGTCGAACTAATGCCTGTAACTGAACAAAAAAGAACGATGCATATACAGCACCGTAAAAGAAAACAGCATTTCTTTTTGGAATATCGTATGCCCGAATCGCGGCTCTTGGAACAATCAAGCCATATACAATGAGTGGAACGAGTAATCCCGCTTTCCAATACATAAATACGCATAAAAAAGGATGAATGGACATCACTCTAAGCATTGTTTTAAACGCGACCGGAAACGCTTTTGGAGCTCGATTAAAGTAACTTCCAACAAATAAAAAACATGCCATCAACATTGCATTCGATGCAACTTGTACTGGTGTTGCTAAAAACTGTGCAATTACGAGCCATCTTTTAGCTAAAAAATCTGGATTATTAGAATAAAGTTGCGCAATGAAAATAATAAAAGCCACGATTAAACTCAACCCAACAATTAAAACTGATTGTGCGATATCGTCTTGATTAATTTCACCTTCAAAATTCCACTTTTTGGATTCATTATTCGTACGCATTTTCATAACAATCTTAAAATGATCTAACCAAACTCTAAACGGTGATATTAACTTATCTTTTAAATTCATATATATAACGCTGCACGGTAATTTAAAAAAAGTCAAATGCTTTTGATTGATTTTAATTTGCGATGCGGCATACTATATCACTTGTCAGTCGTATTAAACGGGTTTATTTCACACGACTAAACTCTTTAGAATAGAGGCAATGTATCTATAAATTTTTAAAGCGTGTTTTTATTGGAAACCCGCTTCACTCATCATTTGCTAGTCATGAACGCTTAAATAAATCCAGAGCGCTATCTGTTTTTTCTTCTGATGCTCTTTCATCCGTTGCATACGCTTCAGAAGAAATTTTATTAATTTTAGTCTTAATCGGAAATTCGGCACTGGGATTTTCTATTCCTATTTCCTTATTAATTATTGGATTATTATTTATCGTCGTATTTTCTTATCGACAAACGATTTATCAATATCCATCGGGCGGTGGTGCATATGCCGTAGCAAAAGAAAATCTTGGCACATCGGCTGGCCTTACTGCTGCGGCATCGGTCTTAATTGATTATATTTTAACTGTAGCGGTGAGTACTGCTGCTGGAATTTCCGCACTTACATCTGCCTTTCCAGAACTTTACGCTCATAAAATTGCACTATGCTTTATTGCAATTGCAATCGTAACCATTGCAAACCTTCGCGGTATAAATGAATCAGCAAAAATATTCATGATTCCAACGTATGCATTTATTTTTGGCATACTGACAATGCTTTCAGTCGGATTATATAAGCTTCTTACAGGTAGTTTTGAACATGTTGATGCTCCTGCCATCACCGCCACACAACCCTTAACTCTTTTCATATTAATGCGTGCATTTTCTTCAGGGTGTACTGCGATGACAGGAGTAGAAGCCGTCAGCAATGGTGTTCCTTCATTTGAAGCTCCAGAATCTAAAAATGCATCCGTTACTTTGATTGTAATGTCGATTATTTTAGGGACTATGTTTTTAGGAATAACATGGCTAACTCATTATCATGGAATCATTCCTTCCGAACACGAAACAGTTCTTTCACAGTTGGCAGCATCTATATTTGGAAAAAATTATTTTTATTATTTCATCCAATTTATGACGATGGGTATTTTACTTCTTGCTGCAAATACAAGTTACAGTGGATTTCCTAGACTAACTTCCATTTTAGCTAAAGACAGATATCTTCCACGTCAATTAGCATCGATGGGCGATAAACTTGTTTTTTCAAATGGAATTTTATCTCTCGGAATTATTTCCGCATTTTTAATTTGGTTTTTTGATGCAAAAACCCACTCACTTATTCCACTATATGCTGTCGGAGTTTTTCTTTCATTCACATTATCTCAAGCAGGAATGGTTAGACACTGGTATAAAGAACGAGCTAAGGGCTGGCTCAAACATAGTGTCATTAATTTTATAGGAATGATTGCAACGGCAATCGTTACACTTATTTTCGTCATAACCAAATTTACAGAAGGCGCTTGGTTTATTGTTGTATTAATCCCAATCATCCTCGCTATTTTTTATAAAATTAATAAACATTATCTTTCTGTAGGAAAACAATTATCACTGATCGGTGTAGATCCAAGTACGTATAAAGACTCTATGAAACATACCGTTTTGATTCCAATTTCTGGAGTTCATCGCGGTGTACTTGAAGCGCTTCGATATGCAAAATCAATTTCCCAAGATGTTCGTGCAGTTTATGTTGAAATTGATGCCGCACAAACCGAACGTTTACAGCAAGAATGGAAAATTTGGGGTCAAGGTGTTGCACTTGTTGTACTCAGATCCCCTTATCGATCAATCATGGAACCGTTATTAAAGTATGTTGAAGAAGTTGAAGAAATGGAATTAGATGACATTGTAACAGTCGTCATTCCTGAGTTTGTTACTGCAAAGTGGTGGCAAGGTCTTTTACATAATCAATCCGCACTACTCATTCGAACTGCACTTACTTTTAGAAGAGGAAAAGTTGTAACCTCAATACGATATCACCTTGGGTCTTGATAAATCTCAAGGCATTATCTGAATTCAAACTATACATTAATATTACTTAATTTTATAATACGATAAAATGGATTCATTACAAACGCCTAGAGTTTCGTGTAAAAATAATTTTGGAGATGAGTATTGCTCTTCGCTTCCTACACTAGGCGAGGCAATGACAGACATACTCAAACGCTTTCAATGCAAAAGAATTTATGGAATTGGAGGTGACTACGCTTCGAATTTATTAAAAACTTTTGAAAATCATTTTGAAATGTACCCTTCAAGTAACGAAATGCATGCTGGATTTTCAGCGTGTGCTGATGCAGAAATTTCAGGACTTGGTCTTTGTTTAACAACCTATACTGTCGGCAGTTTGCCATGCATTTCCGCTGCAGCACTAGCAAAAACCGAGCAAATTCCAGTCGTCTTTTTGTCGGGGGCACCTGGCGAATCGGAGCTTTCGCATCCAAGCTCTTTGCACCACGCGATCACACCAAGTAAGGCTTGGAATATAAACTTCGATGGCGCACTCGAAGCATTTGCTGCCATTGGAGTAAAAACAGCGCGTTTAACAGGAGCACGCTCCTATGAACAACCCAGCATTGCTAGCATTCAGTTTTATGAACTCATTAAGCATTCATATATTCATAAAGAACCTGTTTTCATTGAAGTCCCAAGAGATCTTTTAAATGCACCGGTACAAGCATTAAATTTGTCGAACGATTTACGGATAGATTGCAAAAAAGATTTTCGCGAACACTTTATACTTTCAGGTGCCGAACTGATTGCAAAAGAAATTAAATTAAAACTATTAAAAGCAAAAAAACCTCTTATTTTTGCGGGTGAACGAATAAGATTTAATCATGCATTAATTGAAAAAGTCTCGTCACTCTCTAAGAGTCATCGAATCCCAATTGCGACATCCGTTTTTGCCAAAGGAATTTTTGATGAATTTGAGCCACTCGTTTTAGGCTCATATAATGGTGCATTCAGTACAGAATATGTAAGAAATATTGTTGAAAAAGAAATTGATTACATATTAGAAATTTCTACAAGCATATGTACTCAAGATACGAATACAGCATTTGCAACCGGATCATATATTATTGAACGTTTTCCTTGTAAAACGACTCTCAAGGGTTCGGAAGCTGACTGTTCCGATGTGTTGCAGGTTTTAAATTATATTCAAGACTCTGAACTTCCTGTTTATGAATTTAATTCTAATAAACCTTCTCAAAATAATATCGATGATACCGATGGGCTTGGATTTCATAATATTCGAGACTTACTCAATCAACTACAAACTGAGCATAATGAACCATTTATTTATCTTCCAGAAATAGGCAATTCATTTTTTGCCTCATTTAATTTATTAACTCGAAAGTCAAGCCTTGGAAGAAGCTGGCTTACAAATCCTTGGTATGCAGCGATGGGCACCTCAATTCCCTATGCTCGCGTTGTCTCTCAAGCGGTTCAAATGAACAAGTACATAGATATTCCTGTTGTGATCACAGGTGAAGGTGGATTTTTATTTCAACTCAATGACTTGATTCATTTTCAAAAAGAAAATCTTTTTTGTATTATAATTTTGATGAGAAACGATATCTATCAGCTAGGTAAAACAGGTGAAAGTAATTTTTATTTATGTTCTGATAAAAATTTTAATACAGAACTCCTCATTCAATCCTTTGGTGGCGCTGCATACAAGGCAAATAGTGTATCTAATTTTAAATTTATATTTAATAAAATTGTTAGTCAGAAAAAAGGACTTCATTTAATTGAAGTTCCGTGTTCTTTAAAACAAGAACATCAATGCAATGAAATACAATTATTAAATCTATATATTCGTGCCCGTTCTGGAGATGTAAAAAGCATCGCAGAATGGAGTAAAATTAATTAGTTTATTTTTCTTAACAATCCATTACGAAAAAACTGTATAAAATTATTTTTTTTGTGCAATTGATACTTTAAAAAAAGATAAATCATAAAAATCAATCCAATCAATTCACCATAAACTGTATAATAATTATTTTTCAATAACGCCCACCGTATAAACGGTGATTCTTCCCATGCTGGGATAGGTCCGAGAAATGGGTAAAAGAATGTAATTCGATCTCTAGCAAGCCACATTCGATCAAGTACCATATGACCCCAGAAGCCAAAGACAACCCATGCTGCAGTAGATCTGAAGCGGATCGATTTATTTTTCTTAATTATTTGCATAATAATTAAAAAAAATAGGCAAAATATAAGAGTATGTGCCGCTAGGCGCGTATTATTTCCAAATGAACTACGGTATAGAATACCAATCGGTTTATCAATAATATCGGGCAAAATAGCCGATAGCGCTATGAATCGATAATCAATTAATTCCGATTTTTTTACAGCATCGGGATTTTTATTTAATCGAGAAATTAAATGAGCGGCACCGATCGTAATTCCAACATGTCCAAAAAAAAGCATCGTTCTTCACCTTTGAATGAAAGAATAACGGATGGATTCAAAAAACTCCAACGCGAATTCAAACAAAAAAGTGCTTTAGTACCCTGGAAGCCCGCCGCGATCTTAACTCCCGCTGAACCGAGTGGTCCTGATATTGAAGTATTTCGTAACCCTGAGAATGCATTACTGGCATGGACGAATAAGCAAACACAAAACTGGAAATTCAACGGAATCGTAGAATCTGATTCAGATAGAAAATTCGCATTTCAGCTTGAGTTTACATTACGACATACACAGAAAGATAAAATCTCAAAAATTCCATTGCGATG
>CAZPTV010000011.1:0-12440 GCA_964589335.1 uncultured Bacteriovoracaceae bacterium | reverse complement strand
CAATAGCTGCATGAAGATTTCGAATCGCAGTCATACGATCTTTTTGTCCAGACTTAAGCGATTCTTTCATGTCGGCACTAAGACGTTCTTTAATAGTTGCCATAATTTAAAAATTAACGAAATCTTGTTTTTTTCATTGCACGCTTACGAGAAGCGATTGCTTTTTTCTTTCTTTTAACACTTGGCTTTTCATAAGATTCGCGTTTACGAACCTCAGAAAGTATTCCTGCTTTTTCACAAATTTTCTTGAATTTTTTTAATGCAAACTCGAATGAATCACCATCGTGGATCTTGATACCTGACATTTTCTGCCTATCCTCCAAAAAAGTTAAATTAAGACAGGTACTTACAACATTTCCAATTATAATTGTCAAACGCCTTTTATTTAATGATTCCAATTCTTTGAGTTGAACATGAAAATCATATACGATATAATGTATCGTATATAGGCCATCTGCTTAAAGTACTTGGCTTAAAATAGAAATTGTTTAGGAGTTATAATATCTTGAAATACGAACTATAATGTCGTATTTAAGCATAAATTTATACGATCACAAGAGTCGTCTATGCTATTTGAGGTTGTTATATGGTTAAATTAAATAGAGCTACCGAATACGGTCTTATCGCACTTCGATATATTCGCAATAAAGGCAATGGAGAATTAACCAGTGCTAGAGAAATTTCAAAAGAGTATAATTTACCATTTGAGATTCTTGCAAAGACTCTTCAAAAGCTTAAAGAGCAAGGCATTATTGGATCTACCTTCGGCACACGCGGTGGATATCAACTCTCAAAGGATTTAACGAAACTAAGCTTATTAGAGTTCCTTCAAGTCATGGAAGGAAATATTGGAGTTGTCTCTTGTGTTGAGTCTTCAAATCAAAGTGAAAGCTCTGCCAATTGCTGCTCTTATGAATCTAGCTGCAGTATCAGACCAGTAATGTCGAGTTTAAACACAAAAATCTACGACTTTTTAAGTCGCATTTCATTAGATGAATTAACAAGAACATCCATCTTAGAAGAAACTAAAGCAAGCTCTGCTGAAGTCAGTGGTAACTCTTTACCAATTCGTTTTGAACTTTCAGGAGATGAGCCATGATTCGTTTTCCAATTTTTTTAGATAATCACTCTACGACTCCTGTTGATCCAAAAGTTCTTGCTGAAATGTTACCCTATTTCACCCAAGACTTCGGAAATGCCGCCAGTAGAAATCATGAGTATGGATGGAAGGCAGAAGAGGCAGTAGAAATCGCACGTGAAAAAGTAGCGGCTTTAATTGGCGCAAACTCAAAAGAAATTATTTTTACTTCAGGAGCGACTGAATCTGATAACTTAGCCATCCTAGGCATTGCAGAAATGTATCGAGATAAGGGGAACCATATTATTACTTCTCCAATCGAACATAAAGCGGTTCTAGATACTTGCAAATATTTAGAAAATAAAGGATTTGAAGTTACTGTTTTACCTGTAGATAAATTTGGCCGCGTAAATCCTGAAGACGTTCGAAATGCGATAACAGACAAAACAATTTTAATTTCGATCATGGCAGCAAATAATGAGATTGGAACTCTACAACCACTAAAGGCAATCGGAATCATTGCAAAAGAAAAAGGAGTTTTCTTTCATTCCGATGCTGTTCAAGCATTAGGAAAAGTTCCATTTAACGTTGATGATCTCGGCCTCGATCTTGTCTCAATGACAGCGCATAAATTATATGGACCGAAAGGCGTTGGGGCTCTTTATGTACGTAGAAAAAATCCACGCGTGCGTCTTGCTGAGCAAATGCATGGCGGTGGACACGAACGAGGAATGCGTTCAGGAACATTAAACGTACCTGGAATTGTCGGTTTCGGAAAAGCAGCTGAACTTGCTTTAAAATTAATGACTGAGGAATCAAAACGAATTTTCAACTTAAGAGAAAAGCTTCACAAAGGCATTAGCACTAAAGTTCCTGAAATATATTTAAACGGCCACCCTACCGAACGACTACCAAACAATTTAAATATTAGTTTTGCCTATATCGAAGGTGAGTCTTTAATTATGGGAATGAAGGAACTTGCTGTTTCATCCGGAAGTGCATGTACTTCAGCTTCTCTTGAACCCTCTTATGTTTTAAAAGCAATCGGTGTTGGCGAAGAGCTTGCTCACACTTCCATTCGATTTGGAATCGGTCGGTTCACAACCGAAGAAGAGATAGATTTTGCAATTAATAAAGTGGCAGAAACTGCGAATAGGCTAAGAGAACTTTCACCTCTTTGGGAAATGGCTCAAGAAGGAATCGATCTAAAGTCTATCGAATGGACTGCACACTAGGAGGAATGAACCATGGCTTATTCTAAAAAAGTTTTGGATCACTTTAACAATCCACGTAATATTGGAAGTCTTGATAAAAATTCCACTGATGTGGGAACTGGAATCGTAGGTGCTCCTGAATGTGGCGACGTAATGAAACTACAAGTAAAAATTAATGATCAAGGTATTATTGAAGATGCAAAATTCAAAACCTTTGGTTGTGGATCTGCAATCGCTAGCTCTAGCCTTGCGACAGAATGGATTAAAGGAAAAAGTATTGAGGATGCACTTAAAATTAAAAATACAGACATTGTAAATGAACTTGCATTGCCTCCGATTAAAATTCACTGTTCCGTACTCGCTGAGGATGCAATTAAATCTGCTGTGTCTGACTATCTAAAAAAACAGGGAAAACCTGTTCCAATTAAGGAATAAATCGAGGTTCTTATGATTGAAGTTACAGAAAAGGCAGTCAAAGAAATTAAAAGATTACAAAGCCAGGATGCAAACGCTATGGAATCTGTAATACGCGTAATGGTTACAGGCGGTGGTTGCTCAGGAATGTCATATAAACTTGGTTTTGAAGCAACTCCTCCGGGACCAAATGATAAAGTATACGAAAAAGAAGGTGTTCGAATCGTCGTTGATTCTAAAAGTATTCTTTATTTAAATGGAACCGTTTTAGACTTTTCAGACGGTCTGAATGGAACTGGATTTACATTTAGCAACCCAAATGCAAAACGCACATGCGGATGCGGAAGCTCATTTAGTGTCTAATGTCTCCGAACCCTTTTGAGATTTTTAATTTAGTACCAAGTTTCAATCTTAAATTGGATACTTTAGAGAAAACTTACTACGAGTTAAGCAAAGAAAACCATCCTGACCGTTTTGCACGAGACACCACCAACCGACCTCATTCACTAAAAAAAATTGCTGAAATAAATGATGCGTATTCGATTTTGAAAAATAAATCTACCCGCTTAGATGCGTTGCTCGATTTTTCAGGAATTAAACCTAATAACCAACAAAATATTCCCATCGACCTTTCAGAAGAGTATTTTGAACTTCAAGAGAAATGCATGGATGATCCTACGCACGCACCATCTCTTGCTACAAGCTTTAGAAATAAGTTGATTCAACTATTGTCAGCTGAAACTGAAACTCTTTACCGTTTCGCAGAAATGCTAGATTGGTCTCAAGTAAATCATGACAATCTAAAAGAGATCGTTAATCGAAAAAATAAAATCTCATATATAAACTCACTGATTACAAATACAGATCAACTCATTCTCCGTTTAAGTGATTCCCATGAGTAACACATTCAAAGAATTGACCGTTATTTCAGCAGGCCCTAAAATACACCATCCGGGCTCGAGCGATCCAATCATTGGAATCGACTTAGGAACTACAAACTCACTTGTATCGATTGTTGAAAATGGTGTCCCACGAATTATTAAAACCCTTGAAGGGAAAAACATTCTTCCATCAGTAGTACATTTTTCAAATGAAAATCAGTTTGAGGTAGGTTTTTCTGCAAAAACAAAAAAATCTACTGATTCTTCGCGAACGGTTTACTCTGTTAAACGATTGCTCGGCAAAAATATAGCTGATCTCGACTTGTCACTGCTTCCATTTAAAATAAATAAAGATTCAGAAAAAAATATTAAAATTGTTATTGGAAATCGAGAAATTACTCCCATTGAAATTTCGGCGATAATTTTAAAAAAACTCAAAGATGCAGCAGAAGTAGATCTAAATAGAAAAATCGAAGATGCTGTGATTACCGTACCCGCTTATTTCAATGATTCTCAAAGACAAGCAACTCGAATGGCAGGAAAACTAGCTGGGTTAAATGTATTACGTATATTAAACGAACCCACAGCTGCCGCTTTGTCCTATGGTTTACAAAAAAATAAAAACGGAATTATTGTGGTTTATGATTTTGGTGGTGGCACCTTTGATGTGTCCATATTAAAGCTTACCGATGGTATTTTTGAAGTACTTTCAACAAATGGCGACACAAATCTTGGTGGTGATGATATTGATCAACTGCTCGCATTGGAAATTAGAAAAACATTAAAGAATATACCCATCAATAAAGAAACGGATGCGTTACTTTTAGAGGCCGCTGAAAAAATAAAAATTCTACTCTCTGAAAAAGAAAATGCAGAAATTAACGTTTGTTCACAAATTTACAGATGTAATCGAAATACTTTGAAAACCATTTCAATGCCTTTGCTCGAACGAACAAAAGCTCCCGTATTGAATGCAATTAAAGATGCAAAAATAACCATTGACGAAATAACCAATGTTATTATGGTTGGTGGTCCAACACGACTTTCAATGATTCGAGAATTTGTAAGAGACATATTAGGAATTAATCCAGATTTTTCTGTTCATCCTGACGAAGTCGTTGCAACAGGCGCTGCAATTCAAGCTGATATTTTAGCAGGAAATAATTCAGATTTATTGCTTTTAGATGTAATCCCGCTCAGTCTTGGAATTGAAACCTTTGGCGGAGCTATGAATAAACTTGTCATGCGAAACACACGCATACCCGCACTGGTAAAAGAAAAATTCACTACTTATGTTGACGGGCAAACAAAAGTAGCGATTAATGTATTTCAAGGTGAACGTGAAATTGTTTCTGAAAATAGAAAATTAGCCGAATTTGTTTTAAGCGGAGTTCCACCTTTGCCTGCTGGAGTCGCGCGCATTGAAGTGACTTTTTTAATAGACGCAGACGGTATTTTAAATGTTTCAGCAAAAGAAACGTACAGCGGTATTGAACAATCGATTGAAGTCAAGCCAAGTTATGGATTAACCGATGCTGAAGTGGAACGAATGTTAGAGGATGCCTATAACAATCAATCAAAAGATGTTGTGCAACGAAAACTAATAGATGCTAAAAATGAAGCGCAAACTCTTTTAACTGCCACAAAAAATGCCCTCACAGAAGTGGATAAAAAATTAAATACAGATGAGCTTAGAATAATAAGAGAACTTATAGAAAATCTTGAAAAATCTATTTTGAATAACCAATTAGAAGAGATTAAAAAATCTCACCAATTATTAAATGAAGGAACACGTCAACTCGCAGAGATATTAATGACAAATACTTTGCAGACAAAATTGAAAAATCAAAACGCAAGAGATATCCTAAAGTAAATTATTTAGGAGAACGAATGCCAAAAGTAACTTGGATCAATTTAAATAAAACAATTGAAGTCAATAAGGGTACAAGTATTCTAGATGCAGCGTTAGACAATAACATTGAATTAGAACATTCTTGTGGCGGCTGTTGTGCATGCACCACATGTCGAGTCATTGTACGCGAAGGAATACAAAATTTAAGCGCTCCTGAAGAAGACGAAGAAGATCTCTTGGAAAGAATTATAGAATTCACGCCAGAGGAGAAAAAGAAAGTCCGTCTTGGCTGTCAGTCGAAAATACATGGCGATATTACACTAGAGATACCGAAATAATGTTTTTTCTTAGCAAAAACATTCAATATAAAAAAGCACTACGATTAAACGGATGGAGAAAAATAGCAATTGGAACTTGGCGCGATTGTGGCGATCCAAGTGTATATGGTGTTTTAGAATTAGAATGTACAAATGCATTAAACTATATCGATACCATTCGTAAAAATACGGGCAGAAAAATTACAATCACCCACTTTGTCGGCAAAGCTGTAGCGGAATCAATCAAACGCCATCCAAATATTAATTGCGTTCTCCGATTTGGAAGATTGTATCCAAGACAAACCGTTGACATTTTTTTTCAAGTGGCATCAGACAAGCAAGGTGACGACTTAGCAGGAACCGTATTGCGAGATATGGATAAAAAAACCGTGATACAAATAGCAATGGAATTAGAAGAAAAGTCAAAAGCGATTCGAGATAAACGCGATCGGTCTTATGCCCAAATGAAGGGACTTGCTTCAATTTTGCCTGGATTTTTATCAAAATATCTTCTTAATTTCGGATCATTTATTATGTACACATTAAATTTATGGTCACCTATTTTAGGTGTACCTAAAGATTCATTTGGATCCACCATGATTACATCAGTTGGAAGTCTTGGATTAGACGAAGGTCTCGTTCCATTAGTGCCTTATTCTAGGATACCACTACTCATTGCTATCGGAACAATTCGCGAACAACCTATCGTTAAAAATCACCAGATTGTTGTAGGCAAAACAATTAAACTTTGCGCAACCATAGACCATCGATTGATTGATGGTGTCCATGCAATCACCTAGCAAACACACTGAGATCAATTTTTGAAAATCCAGAAAAAGAATTAAATAATTGAATCTTTATTTTGCATCGGTAAAAGCATCGCGTGCAAACCGTCACCTAAATATTGAAATGCGATCATCGTAATAAATAGAATTCCACCTGGATAAATCATTAAATGTGGATAGCTTCTCATCGCCCGAAAACCTTCATTCGCTAGCGAGCCCCAACTTGCATATGGGGGCTGAATTCCAATCCCCAAAAAACTCAAGAAACTTTCTGCCATAATATTAGATGGAATTTGATATGTTAATGATACAAGCAAAGGGCCCATCACTAGTGGCATAATATGCTTTAATATAATTCTTCGAGCGCTTGCGCCTGTAGCGGTTGCTGATTCAATGTGCATTTGATTCTTGATCTGAAGCACTTGTGCACGTACAAGTCGTGCTGATTGCACCCAACTCACACAACTTATTGAAATGATTATTCCCAATAATCCGTTTCCCAAAAATAGCATCAGTAAAATAGCTATTAGAATATTCGGAAATATGGTTGAAAAATCTACAATTCTCATTAATAGAAAATCAACCCATCCACCATTGTATCCTGAAATTGCTCCAATGAAAGTTCCAATCAATATGCTTACAACCGCAGAAAACAGGCCAACAAACATACTTACTTTGGCCCCATATAATACTCTTGAAAATAAATCTCGCCCAAGAGAATCAGTCCCCATCCAGTGCGTCCACGAACTCGTTTGGAGTTGAGAGTTTATATTTTGAGCGTCAAATGGAAACTGTGAAATATTTTGAGAAAATATACCAAAAATTAAAATAAATAATAAAACAATCGTTGAAATAACCATTGAAACAGGAGGCGTCTTTTTAAAAATCAACTTTCCTCCAATTTTATTCTTGGATCAATAAAGTGATAAATAAAATCAATCAATAAATTAGAAAGTATTACAAAAACACCATATGTAATCGTTAAACCGATCAATAAAATATAATCTCTATCGATAACTGCATTGATGTATTGTCTTCCCATACCAGGAATTGCAAAAATCGATTCGATGACAAAAGAACCACCAATCAGCGATGTGAGCACTGATCCCAATACGGTAATAATGGCAACGAATGAATTTCGTAAGGCATGTTTGAATACTATAATTTTAAAATCTAGACCTTTTGCTCTAGCTGTTCTTATATATTCCAATGTAAGTTCTTCAATCAATGAAGCTCGTGTTACACGAGCAATTAGACAAATTGGGCGCAAAGATAAAGCAATACTCGGTAGAATTACAGACTTCCAACCTTCCCACAATGCAATGGGTAATATCTTTAACCACGTACCAAATATTAAAATAAGCATACTGGCTAAAAAATAATTCGGAATTGAAATTCCAAAACTAAAAAAAGCAGACAATGTCTTATCGATCCACTTATTCTTGTAAAAAGCTGAAATCATTCCAAAGATCACTCCAAAAAGAAGTGTGATTAAAAACGCGATCAAACCTAGATAGAGTGATATTGGTAAAGCATCAACAATGATCTCATTTACAGATCGATTACCGAAACTTAAGTAACTTGAGCCTAAATTCCCTGAAAATATATTTTGTATATATTTTATAAACTGTGAAAAAGAACTTTGGTTTAAATAAAATATTTCATTTAGTTGTTTTTTAACTTCAGGAGATAAGGCGGATTCGGAATCAAACGGTCCGCCTGGTACAAATTTGATAAAGAAAAATAAAGACGCAATTAAAATGAAAAGCAATATTACTGAAGACAATATCCTTTTTAATAAATATTCCAACATATTAAAAAGTAGGCAAAGTAACCCAACCCGATTCTAATGGTAGATCTGATCGAAATGTTTCTATTTGATCTCTTCCATACTGCAGTGCTACCCATCCACAAATTAGAGAATCAAAGGCAGATATGTTTTGAATTAATTTTTTATAATCTCTTTCGTAAATAAATATTTGTGACTTTTCAACGAGTCGACTTAAAATTCTTTCGCGTACATGCAACCCACGCTCTAAGTTTCTATAGTTTTGAAGTTCTTTTTTAGATAATTTCAGCGTTTTTGAAATGTGAAGTAAGGTCAACTTAGTCCAGACTTCGATGAGTTCTATGTTTTTTAAATGTCTTTTTAAATATTGCATCCTTGCTGTTTGAGGAGCCAAATTTGCCCCTAAAGTCTCGTCTGGTAAAATTTCGTCTGATGGGAATTTATATTTGAAATACAGCTCAACTGGTCTTTGCGTATATGGAGTAAAATATTTTAATTTACTATTTTTTTCTTTTGTTTTTTTGTAGAGATTTCTCATCCATTTTACTTCAGAACGGTTGCAACTTTCATAACCCGTGCATGATTTTTCACAGTCACTCAAACAAGGCGGCAATGTTAAAGGTGCATCGGTTGCAATTGCATGAATTCCAGGTTGGTGTTCTTCGATAAGTTCCAACAGTACCTGATCTGCTGTGAACTCTGGGTGATTATTTTCTTTATCAGCTTTTTCAGGCCCCACACCCTCAAAGACATCGATTACAAATGCTTTTTCTTGTTTACGATAGTGATCAATGACCGTTAAGCACGTCCGATCAGATTTTGCACCACCAAGACTTAAACCAATATACCGGTCAACTTCTCGATTGTGTTCACGATGTGTGGACAATGCATCCCTCTTCTACAACCTTAAATGGAATTACATGTACTCCATCTTGAATGAGTTGATCTTGAATTTTATTTTTTTTCTCAGGTGGTACCGCAAGTATAAAGCATCCGCCTCCGCCCGCACCACAGGTTTTAGCTGCAATCGAACCAAGTTCTTGTGCCCTTTTTATTATTTTTAACATTTCTTCTGTAGCAATGGTTGGCGCTAATTGTTGGCGTGCAGCCCATTCTTGTGAAATTCCTCTAAATAATTTTTCTGAAGACTTTTGCTCTAAAGATTCTTCAACCAAATATGTAGCCTTTACAATTTCTTTAAAAGCATTTTTAATTTTTTTATCGCCATCAATAAAACCCTTATAGACCGCCCAATTATTTATTCCAGAATTTCTTGATTGACCCGAATAGCAGAGGATTAAATGATCTTGAACGAAATTTGATTTTCCTAAAAAAACTTTTCTATGTGTACGTCCAGTTTCAAAACGGATTGCTTGCACATTTCCAAATTGAGCAGACCAATAATCTTGAACACCAGCCGGAACTTCGATTACCGTGGTTTCAAGATCTCTTGCAACTGAGATTAATTCTTCATCTGTATAGCTTGCTAAAGATAGCTTTCTCAAAGCATTACAAAGTGCAATATTCAAAGCGCTTGAACCGCCTAGCCCTGCCCCTGCAGGCGATGCACATTTTGTACTTAATTTAAATGGCGCGGATTTTCTCCAGAAACTAAAAAAATGTCGTGTAACTCTAGCGTGCAACCAAAGCGCGGATGGCAAAGCAGTTGCCTTATGCCCGCCTTCAAAAGTCTCAAGTAATTCTCCAAAAGATTTAAAGGACTGTCGAACGTTTCTGTCTTCACTTTCCAGCTCAAAAGCTGGTGTTTCAGCAACCTTGCTTTCATTACCAACGTCGATACTAACTTCTGCAAATTGATCGATAGTACAATTTATTGTTGCCGTGTTTTCGAAAAAAAGATGCAAAGGCCAAAGGTCTAACGTGCCACCTGCAAGATCAATGCGGGCGGGTGCTTTAGCGTATACTTTCATGATCCAATACGCCGATGTACGGTACTTGTCTGTACTTGCCTTGAAAGTCTAAACCATATCCTACAACAAAATCATTTCCGATTTTGAAACCAACGTAATCCATTTGAACTTCAGTTTTCATGCTTTCTGGTTTTAAAAGTAATGTACAAACTTTAATACTTGCAGGCTTGCGAGCTTTTAACAGTCCGAGCATATACTGCATCGTTAAACCCGAATCGACGATATCTTCAACGATTAATAAATGTTTACCTGCTACGGGTTCAGTCATATCTAAAGTAATTTTTACTTCACCTGATGATGTCGTTCGTTGTCCATAGCTAGACATTCCAATGAATTCACATGAAATCGGCAATTCCATTTTACGAACTAAGTCTGCAAAAAAAATATAAGAACCCTTTAAAACACAAATTGCAGTTAGTTCTTTACCTTTATAATCATATGCAATTTCTTGTGCTAATTCTTGTATTCGCTGCTTAATTTTTGTTTCTGGTATTAAAACTCTAGGATAATTTATTGAAGACATTTTTTCTTTCCTCGAATCGAGTGTACATCAATTCAAACAAACGAGTTATTCAAAATTTCACCAAATCCACCACCGCCTGGCACAATATACTGCTTATCGTTAAGACCCTTCTCTTTTTCCCACATTGTACCTGGAATACTAGAAAGGACTTCTTTTGAAGATAGTCCTCGGTCAATTCGTACTGCATAAATGATGAGATCTGGATGCGCACTCAATACTTTTTTCAAATATTCTGGCGTAACAATGAGGTGCATCGCAATATATTTTTTTGCAGGGCCTTCGATTTGCTTTTTATAGATATCCATTGCGGAAACTATTGTTCCACCCGTAGCGCCCATTGGATCAGGAAATAAAACAATAGAATTTTTAATGCTACCACCAATTTTATGTCCAGAAACATTGGTACCTACAACTTTTTCATTTTCATTCGTAGCACGATTAATCGAAATGTGGTCTTGGCGAATTTTATTAGGATTAAGAATATAATTCAGTGAAGTATAGGTAATGTGAGATGGAAATGTTCCCGCTCTAGCTAAGTTTACTGATACTGCAGCTTGCTCTGTATCGAGTAACTCTCCCTCAAAAACACCCTCGGCGTGCATCGCTTGCATTCGCGTTGGAATCGTTATCTTTTTTTTAGGAAACTCATTATTGATGATAATTTTCACCATACTTGAATAAATGGTGTCTACGAGTTGGTTGATCAAAGGTTGGTATGTTTCTTTTGAACAGAGTGTCGCTAAATGTGTAAGCAAAAATGGATCTGATAAAATATGCACTTGCTTGCCGTAACGGTGCTCAATTTCAGAAATTTGATAAGGAACTTTTTGATAAGCCTGATCCGGAAAAAAACCGGAATGATTTTGGCTCAAGCAATTCCCCCTACTGTTGGACTTTCAAAACTCATCGATTGTTGCTTATATTGTTCAATGTCATGACAAAGGCGGCAACGTGCTTCGTACATGTCTTTGCTACCTACTGCAATTTGATCATCATTTGAAATCAATCTTTGTGAACGACTTGCTTCTCCACCACAAACCATACAAATCGCATGAAGTTTTGTTACATCTTCTGCTAAAGCCAATAACCTAGGCATTGGTTCAAAAGGTCTTCCAAGATAATCTAGATCTAGACCGGCAACTAAAACTCTTACTCCTCGATTAGCTAATTTTTGACAAATTTCAACGATACCTTCATCAAAAAATTGTGCTTCATCGATTCCGACCACACGAGTGTTGTCATCTAATTTTTCTAAAACTTGAATTGATTTTTCAATTGGTATTGAAAGTATTTTTGTAGCATCGTGGCTCATGACATGATCTTTTGAATAACGATCATCAATTACTGGTTTAAAACATTGAACTTTCAATCGAGCAATTTGTGCTCGTTTCAAGCGACGAATTAGTTCTTCTGTTTTTCCGCTGAACATACTTCCACAAATCACTTCAATTGATCCTGAAAATCTTGTTGCCATTTAGCTCCCCCCAAGTTGATGCGATTCAGCCTATTCATAATTCATATCTGATTGATTTGAATTCGGCTAGATGGCTAGCCAAAAAACAATAAATAATGCGAAGCGATAAGTGCCTGATTTACTTGGGTTGGGGGTGATTAGACGTCCAAAAGCAATATTGAGTGGCAGAAGGTAGTAGTGGG